>CAIYVS010000101.1 GCA_903929655.1 uncultured Bacteroidota bacterium
ATTCTTTGTTCCAGTTCCAGTTTATTTAAAAAGTAAAGGTTCAGCAGAAAAATTTGGAAAGGAAGTATTTTTGTTTGTTGTTTCTGGTTTTGATTCAGAGAAATCATATGGCCCTCCTTTTTTCTTATTAAAGATTAGTAGGACAATCTTAAAGCCAAAAATTAACAAGGATTAGTTAATTTGTTTAAATGATTATAGATTAATCAAATAAACTTGTGCAATAAAATACATGATGCGTAATAGTTCATTTTTCAAAAAGATTTCGGAATGCATTTGAGCAAAATATTCTACATTTTTTTGAAATAATCGCTGAATAGAACTGAATGTCTCGTATCAGTTAAATGCAACTTTAATCGACGTATCTTTAATATTAATATGAGCCTGGACATTTATAATAAGAAGCGAAACTTTAAAGATACTCCGGAACCAAAAGCAAAGAAAAGCATTGGCGCCGGAGGTTTGATATTTGTTGTGCAACGTCATGACGCTTCCCATCTTCATTATGATTTCAGGTTGGAGCTAAATGGGGTATTGAAGAGCTGGGCTATTCCCAAGGGACCATCTATGAACCCTAATGATAAGAGGCTGGCCGTAATGGTGGAAGATCATCCCCTGGGGTATGCCGATTTTGAAGGGGATATTCCTGAAGGGAATTATGGAGCGGGGCATGTGGATATATGGGATAATGGTAGCTATGAACCGGTAGATGAAAAGGGAGAACCCATGCCTGAAAATAGTTTTGCTAAAGGGCTTCGTGCAGGTAGCGTGAAGTTTGTATTGAAAGGCAAAAAGCTGAAAGGGGCGTTTGCTTTGGTGAAATTTAAAGAGGAAGGTAACAACTGGCTTTTAATAAAACATCGCGATGAGTATGCCAGTGAGGAAACATATAGCAGCGAGGATTTTGCTAAAAAAAGTTCTCTGAATTATACAAAAGCAAAAAGCAAGCAAACCAAATCCAGATAATGAGTAATGACAAAACAAAAGAGGATAAAAAGAACGTATTTACTCATGCGGATAAAATATTCTGGCCTGTTGAGGGATACACCAAGGGCGACGTAATAGCCTATTATAATAGTGTGTATAAATACATTATTAAATACCTGAAAGGCCGCCCTGAATCTTTGTACAGAACGCCGAATGGAATTAAGGATAAAGGGTTTTTTCAAAAAGATGCGGGTGGAGACGCGCCTGATTGGATGGCTAAATATCCGTCGTGGTCGGAAAGTGTGCAGAAAGAGGTGAATTACCTGGTTTGTAATAACAAGGCTTCTTTGTTATACTTAGCCAATTTAGGTTGTATAGAAATGAATCCGTGGAACTCAACTGTTGAGCACCCGGATAATCCCGACTATATGATCATAGATATAGATCCATCTGAAAAGAATACTTATGATGAGGTAATAGAAACTGCCTTAACAGTAAAGCTGGTTTTAGATAAAGCCGGGGCTGTCTCTTTCTGTAAAACATCTGGCGCCACGGGCATGCACGTATATGTGCCTTTGGGAGCAAAATATGCTTATGAGCAGGTACGCAGGTTTGCAGAGAAGGTTGCAGGGTTGGTTTGTGATGATTTGCCGTCTCTTGCCACATTGGAGCGTTCTTTAAGTAAGCGTGGAAAGAAACATATTTACATCGATTTTTTACAAAATAAGATTGGTTCTACTCTTGCATGTGCTTATAGTTTAAGGCCCAGGCCCGGTGCGCCTGTATCTACGCCTTTGGAATGGAAGGAAGTAAAAAAGGGTTTGAGGCCTGAGCAATTCCATATTCGGAATACCCTGAAACGACTGGAGAAGAAAGGAGACTTGTTTGCAGGTATTTTGAAAAAAGGTATTGATATGGAAAAATGTATGCAAAGGCTTGGAACTTAGATATACTGCACCAGACTATACACACTCATTTGAGTGTATTCCAATAAACAAAAAAGCCCCGCAATTGCGAGGCTTTGTAGAAGTGATCCCGTTGGGATATCTAATTATTTATACTATTTAATGTAATTTAACACAAAACAATACCCGATTGACTTTGTGAAAAATTGATTATCAATCAATATGGGTTAGAGGGAAGTGATATCAATAAATTCTGCCACCTTTCTGCCACCACCCGATATTTGGGTAGTGTTGCATTTGTTATTTGTTAATTTCATAGTATTTCCCATTCACTAATATGGCTTGTACATTCATTTCTGTGCAGATAGCCCACACTTCAATGGAGGATATATTATCGGGATCTACCACATCAAATTTGTGATGGGTTTTATCTATCTGATGCTGAATCGTAATTATCATAGTGTATTTTTATGCATTTATATTATTGGTAATTAGACGTCTCACCTGCTCACGTCCGAATTGACAACCCTTTGAAGTCTTAAAACCTGCTTCGTTCAGTTCAAATGCAATTTCTCGTAAAGACTTTCCATTCTTACTTAATAAGTTGATTAGTTTTTTTGCTTTTTGGTTATTAGGATTGTTGTTGGCTTTCTCTTTCATCTTTTGTGGTCCCAGGCTCCGGACCTCATTAGTAAAGTTTGCAGGTGTTCCCAGTTTTTTGCCTTTTAATGTTAATTGCTCTAATGCAGCCTTTGTCCGTTCTCCAATCCTCTTGCGTTCCCATTGTGCAAGCGCACCGAATATATGTATAGTGAGTTCGTTAGCGTCCGGCATATCAGCGCAGATGAATTTTACTTTCGTATCCATTAGGGTTGACACAAATGTCAAATTACGGGAAAGACGATCCAGCTTTGCTATCAGTAAAATTGAATTTGTTTGCTTTGCCAGCTCAATTGCTTTAAGCAGCTCTGGGCGGTTATCGTTCTTACCTGTTTCTATATCTGTGAACTCGGCTAATAAGGGTCTATTATTTAAAAATGATAATACTGCTGCTTCCTGTGCTTCAAGACCGAGACCTGATGCCCCTTGGCGGGAAGTGCTAACCCTCTTATATGAAATAAATTGTTCCATAAGGCTAACCTAAGGAAGACCAGCCACAAAATGGAATCCGTCGTTTACATTTTGTGGCTATAGTTGTCCACACCAATAAATGCAGTAAAATATAGATTTTTTATAAAATTTAGACAGTTGTAGTTAATTTTTAATAAATCCCTTATCAGGTAGAAAGTCTTTTGGGGAGCATTCTAATATTTTGGCAATATCATTAATGTGATTGAGGTTATATTTTGCTCGCGTCCTGTTACTCTCAACCTCTCCTATAAAACTAATTGATACATCAAGAAGGTAAGCTAATTCTCGTTGCGATATACCCTTATCTTTTCTTTTCTGCCTGATTGAATCAATAACATATTGTTCAATACGGGAGGCTCCTTCCTTTTTCATGCCATCCTCTTGTTGATATGTATAAAGGACTAAAAGATTAAAAAACATGTTACTCATACAGGTATAAGTATTATATTTACAGGATACTCTCACTTTAAAACATTAAAGAATAAAATTTATGAAAAAGTTCACAGCTAATCGTTTAGCAGGCGGTAATAGATTATTTCCCGCTGAAATTCACATTGATAATTTTGGTGTTACCTTAAAAATCCCCGGATTATTTAGTGGTAAGGAAAAGTCATTGGGATATGATAAGATTTCATCTGTAAAGGTAGACAGCCCTATGATTGGTTTTTCAAAACTCACATTTGATACAATTGGTTATGATTATATAATTGCCGAAGGTTTTGAAAAGACGGATGCCGAAGAAATCAAACAACTTGTTCAATTGGGCATACAATCTGTGAGACATGGAAATTCAGGTGGTGGTAATGTGAGTAGTCCAGTTGATATGTCGCATCATATTGCCCAGTCGGAGGCTGTTAAAGCACAAGCAGAGGTAGAAAAGAGAAAACTTGATTTAGAAGAAGCAAAGCATAGGCAAGAAGTAGAGGAAAAAGATGCGGCCCGGAGAAAGGCGAGGGCTGACGAGTATAGGAAGCAAGGCAAGAACACTATTGCGTTTTTCGTAGAGATGAACCCGATATACCTAATGGGGTTGATATTATTGTTAATATGTGTTGTCATAATGGGCTATAACCAGTATGAAAAACATGCAACACATACAGAGGTAATGGAGCAACTAAATAAATTGAATACACAATCTAATATAACAACGAATACCCAGCCTACGGTAACAGCAAGTGTCCCAGTAAATGAGGACAGGAAAGTTATTGATACGCCTGTAAAGGAAAATGAAATAACACAACAAACGCCTAGCCAGCAAGTAAATACACCAATTACAGCGCAGCCGACATCAGATAATACAGAGCAAATACATACTGGGACTGTCACAGCGGCTAAGACATACTTTCATAAAGAGCCTAA
>CAIYVS010000102.1 GCA_903929655.1 uncultured Bacteroidota bacterium
AAAGACTAGTAAAGAATAACTGGTAATATTTAGCAGTCGAAGACCACACTACCCGAAAATAAGAATCCCCGCAAATGCTGCATTTGCGGGGATTCGTGCACTTAAGAAAGTCCATAAATGATCCAGATTGGATTTTAGGCAATCTCCTGGAACCTTTATGATACTATATTTTATAGCATTCACGAAAATTTTGTGAAGCATTAGTGAAGCAGTTTCACTTCCCTTCGTTTTGGCTCATAATACTAAAAGACCTATTTCAAAAACACAAAACCGTCAAGAAACATTTACTCTAAAAGTTCAAAAATCTGTTTTAAATCTTCTTCAGCACTCTAAAAAAAGAATCTCGTAACGCTTTGATAACTCCAGGCATACATCCTTTAATAACTCATCTACTCACATACTAAACACTACTCGCCAATACTTTACAGAACATACAAAATGGTATAACAATACAGATACATTATGCGATTTGCGGATATACTCGCTCTTAGGCATCCTACAAATTTAATTCATACGTCGCAAGCGGCGGGAAATTTACCCTAAGATATTAAAGAAAGTCCATCTCTAAAACCGGTGTACGTGATTTATGTAATTCTTAATTAGAGTTGTGTAATGCTTACGAGTATAAACGGGCACACCTTTATATCGTAAAATAATTTACAATTAGAATCTAATAAAGGATGAAGAAAAAATTATTGTTTTTTGCTACAAACATTATTTGTTATTTTGTCTTGGTATAAATGCCGGATAGGTGACAAGTTTGGGGGACTGCTGCAAATTTCGTTCTCCTTTCTACATCAGTGGCTGTTGCAGATACAGCTATTAGCCGCTTACCGACATATTGAATAACGACAATGCTCCATTAGACGACGGTCTCAGCCAAGTCCTCGCCTCCGGCTTAGTTTACGGAGCCAGGAAAATAGCTAAGAAAATAAATAGAAATAATTTTCAGAATCACCAGTTAAAGAAACCTTTTTTACACATTAATATAAATTATGGAAAATAAAACAAATGCGGGCACAGAAAGCAAATGCCCATTTCATGGTGGAGCACTAAAACAAAGCGCTGGCGGTGGCACAACAAATCATGACTGGTGGCCAAATCAGTTGAAATTAAACATTCTCCGCCAAAACTCTTCCCTGTCCAATCCAATGGATGATACGTTCAACTACGCTAAGGAGTTTAAGAGCCTCGATTTGAAAGCTGTAAAAAAAGACATCTTTAAATTAATGACCACCTCACAAGATTGGTGGCCGGCCGATTATGGTCACTATGGCCCCTTCTTCATCCGAATGGCCTGGCACAGTGCGGGTACTTACCGTATCTCCGACGGCCGTGGTGGTGCAGGTTCCGGCACCCAGCGATTTGCCCCGCTCAACAGCTGGCCCGACAATGCTAACCTTGACAAGGCGCGTTTGCTCATTTGGCCAATAAAAAAGAAATATGGCAAGAAAATTTCATGGGCCGACCTTATGATACTTGCAGGCAACTGTGCCCTTGAGTCAATGGGACTTAAAACCTTTGGTTTCGGTGGAGGACGTGAAGATGTTTGGGAACCGGAACAAGATGTGTACTGGGGATCGGAAAAAAAGTGGTTGGAAGACCAGCGCCATACAGGCGACCGCGAACTGGAAAATCCACTTGGCGCCGTTCAAATGGGACTGATATATGTAAACCCCGAAGGTCCTAACGGGAACCCTGACCCACTCGCGGCAGCCCGAGACATTCGTGAGACCTTTGGCCGAATGGCTATGAATGACTATGAAACGGTTGCATTGATTGCAGGTGGACATACTTTTGGCAAAACCCATGGTGCTGCCAATCCAGACAAATATGTAGGCCCGCAACCCGCTGCGGCGAGTATCGAGGAGCAAGGCCTCGGTTGGAAAAATACATTTGGCAGTGGTAATGGAGATGACACTATTACCAGCGGTCTGGAAGGAGCCTGGAGTACAACCCCAACGAAGTGGAGCAATAATTTTTTTGAGAACCTGTTCGGTTACGAGTGGGAACTGACAAAGAGCCCTGCCGGTGCACATCAATGGAAGCCCAAGGACAACCTGGGTGCAGGTTTAGTTCCTGATGCACATGACTCTTCAAAGAAACATGCTCCCTTTATGCTTACTACTGACCTTGCTTTGAGATTTGACCCTGTCTATGAAAAAATTTCAAGGCATTTTCATGAAAATCCGAAAGAGTTTGCAGACACATTTGCCCGCGCATGGTTTAAACTTACACACCGCGATATGGGCCCAATTGCGCGTTACCTTGGCGAAGAGGTTCCTAACGAAGTGCTTATATGGCAAGACCCTGTCTCGCCTGTTAAACATAAACTAATTAACGATAAAGACATTGCTGCACTTAAGAGCAATATACTTGCATCAGAACTTACTGTATCACAAATGGTATCGACCGCTTGGGCTTCAGCATCCACATTCCGTGGCTCGGATAAACGTGGTGGTGCAAATGGTGCCCGAATTCGTCTGGCACCTCAAAAAGATTGGCAGGTAAACAATCCTGCCCAACTTGCAGAAGTGCTAAACACCCTTGAGGGCATTCAAAAAAAGTTCAATATTGGTGATAACCATGTTTCCATGGCCGACCTGATTGTGCTGGCAGGATGTGCAGGTATAGAAAGGGCAGCAAAGAATGGAGGTCATAATGTGAAAGTTCCTTTTACTCCCGGAAGAGCCGACGCTTCACAAGAACAAACGGATGTAGAATCATTCGCTGTGCTTGAGCCGGCAGCCGACGGATTCCGTAACTACCTCAAGCCTAAGCAAGCTACTTCGGCGGAAGAAATGCTGATTGATAAAGCACAACTATTGACGCTGACTGCACCTGAAATGACTGTTTTGGTGGGTGGCATGCGTGTTCTTAACACAAACTTTGACGAGTCAAAACACGGAGTATTTACTAAACAAGCCGAGGCCCTTACTAATGACTTCTTTATTAACCTGCTTGACTTAGGTACTACTTGGAACGCGACCTCAGATGCTAAAGATGTGTTCGAATGCCATGACCGTAAGACACATAAACTTAAATGGACTGGCACTCGTGTGGATATCATCTTCGGTTCGAACTCAGAACTTAGGGCCCTTGCCGAAGTATATGGAAGTGAGGATTCTAAGGAGAAGTTTATAAAGGACTTTGTGGCAGCATGGAACAAGGTTATGAACCTTGACCGCTTCGACTTGCTTTAATTTTTAGTGGTTATAAACGTATGAGGTGGTCTGTAAACAGGCCACCTTTTTTGTTATAAAGCTTTTCAAAAGGATCAATGTCTCCGGTCCATCCTCAGGCAGTCTTAAGATTACATGTAATGGACCGATAAGCTGGTAACTGAGCTTTGTCCCCAACACAGGAAACAGACTTACCCACATCAACCGCGGGTAAGCTACTCCCGATTCAAATGTCATTCTGCTAATTGCTTGCGGATAGTCTCCAATTCCTCCCGGCGTTTCTCCGTGGTTTTCGGATAGGCCATCTTAAGCGCGCTTAACGTATCAACGACAATTTGGGAAACGATCAACCTGGCATTATCCTTATCATCTGCAGGAACAATATACCATGGTGAGTGGCCGGTGTTCGTAGCACTCATACATTCCTCATAAGCCTTCATGTAATGCTTCCAGTATTTCCGCTCGTGAACGTCTGAGAGACTGAACTTCCAGTTCTTTTCCGGCTCATCAATCCGATCAAGGAATCGCTTTTTCTGCTCCTCATTCGACAAATGAAGAAAAAATTTTATTATCCGGGTGCCATTCCGGTAGAGGTGGTCCTCTAATTCCACAATGAAATGATAACGTTCTTCCCAGATGTATTTCTCATTAATCAACTCTTCGGGAAGCCCCTGGCTGCGGAGAATTTCAGGGTGCACCCGAACGATGAGCACCTCCTCGTAATAGGATCGGTTGAATATACCAATGCGCCCGCGTTCGGGAAGCCGCCGGTTAGAACGCCAGAGAAAATCGTGCTTCAACTCCTCAGTACTTGGCTGTTTGAAACTGAAAACTTCGCAGCCTTGAGGATTAACACCGGACATAACGTGACGTATAGCCCCGTCTTTTCCGGCAGCATCCATCGCCTGAAAAATAAGCAGCAAGGAATAATGGCCGGACGCATAATGAAGTCGCTGCAATGAACTTAATGAATCAACATGTTCTTCCAGAAGTTTTTTATAATGCTTCTTCGACTTGCAAATAGGCTTAACATTCGTAGGCCAATTATCAAGTTTGACGTTTTCTCCCGATGGTACACGGAAATCTTTTGATTTGATCTTCATACAATTTTATTGATAACTGATTTTCATTATTTGCGCCTTTTTATTTACCAGGCACATCTTTCTTTTTTATTTGCTCTTGTTTTTCCCATTCCTCAACTGCTTTGACTTCTTCACGGCCCAGATCCTCATAGAGTTTATGTACCCGCTTAATAAGCTGTGGCGTCAAATCATCTGGCACCTCTGATGCATCGCCAGTTTTTGACGGGACATTTTCTTCGGGTTTCAGAGCTTCTTTTACTGAGGGGATTACATCTCCTTTTGCTACAGGTTTTGGTTCTTCTTTCGCTACAGGTGCGGGTTTGTCTTCGGGTTTCGACTCTTCCTTTGCTGCGGGTTTTGCATCTTCTTTTGCCACAGGTTTTGGTTCTTCTTTTTCTGCGGGTGCGAGTTTGTCTTCTGTTTTTGCATCTTCTTTTGCCGCAGGTACAGGTTTATCTTCGGGCGCAGGTGTTTCTTTTACTGCGGGTTTTGCATCTTCTTTTGCTACAGGTGCGGGTTTGTCTTCTGATTTCGGATCTTCTTTTGCCGCAGGTGCAGTTTTATCTTCGGGTTTGGCATCTTCTTTAGCTACAGGTTCGGGCTTGTTTTCTGATTTCGGATCTTCTTTTGCCGCAGGTGCAGTTTTATCTTCGGGTTTAGGTGCTTCTTTTACTGCGGGTTTTGCATCTTCTTTTGCTACAGGTGCGGGTTTGTCTTCGGGTTTCGACTCTTCTTTTGCTACGGGTTTTGCATCATCTTTGGCTTCAGGCTTTGGTTCTTTTTTCGCTACGGTTGCAGTTTTGTCTTCATTTTTTGAAGCTACAGGCGCATCCGTTTTAGATTTGGCATTTTCGGGATCAAAAATCCGGTATGCAAGTAATTTAATACGGTCAGTCATGAATGCGCAAACCAGCGCATAGCCCCATACAAACCCGGCCCATCTCCAGCCAAGCGGCGTCATGAACAGTCCATAAACTGCGATTAATGTTGCAATAATTTGCGTACTCAGAACGGCTATCCATAATACTTTTGCAGGCTTAATGGACCAGACCGGCCCACGTGTACGGGTGAGGAAAATGGTCAGATGCCCCGCTACAGATAACTTCAGGTACATGAGTGTTTGAATGTGCGCCCGGTCGAGATGAAATACGCGTTCGCCGAGATAAAACAAGCCAAAAGCAGCCACTACGCCTATGACCCCGAGCACTGTAGATATTCCCAGTACCATTTTCATATTCCATGCTTCTGGTTTATTTTTATAATGAACATTGTCGTAGGCAATGGACAGTATGGCCCCGTCATTCAGCAATGCCAGCATCACGATCATCACTGCTGTTACCGGATAGAAGTTAAACACCAGGATTGCCACTGTCATAAACAATAGTACCCGTAATGTTTCAGCAATACGGTACATGGCATAACTGTTCATCCGCTGGAAAATTTTCCGGCTCTCCTTAATAGCGTCAATAATAACGGATAGTCCGGGCGCCAGCAACACGATTGATGCCGCTGCACGGGCTGCATCGGTAGCGCCTGATACAGCAATCCCGCAATTGGCTTTCTTCAATGCAGGAGCATCATTCACTCCATCTCCGGTCATGCCAACAATATGGCCCTGTTGCTGCAATACATCCACAATATGGAATTTATGCTCCGGAAAAACCTGGGCAAAACCATCCGCTTTTTCTATGGACGCTGCCGCATCAGGCGTTGCTTTTTTCTTCGGGTCGCCTAGTCCGCTGGCATCCAGTATATTGGTACCTAAACCCAGTTGTTTAGCTGTTTCTATAGCAATAGCCACCTGGTCACCGGTAACCATTTTGATGCTGACCCCCATCTGCCGGGCACTTGCGATGGTTGCTTTGGCCTGTTCACGGGGAGGATCGAACATGGGCAGTACGCCAACAAACTGCCACTTGTCTTCTGTGTCTGCCCTCGCTACTCCTAATGAACGGAAGCCTCGTGCTGCAAATTCATTTACTGCCTTTTCTACACCAGCATTCACCTCACTGGCATTAGTGGACATCTTTAGTATTACCTGGGGCGCACCCTTGGCCACAAAGAATTGCTTCCCGTCTTTGCCCTTGATAGTTGCTTCGGTACGTTTATGAACAGGGTCGAATGGTTTGAAATGGACTACCTGATAGTCCTTCAGCGCTTTAGGATCCTTCACCCCTCCTATCACAGCAAGGTCAATGGTATCCTTGTCTTCCGCACGCGAAGCCAATGCGGCCCATAAAATGACTTGGTCTGCCGGGACTTTATTGACACAGAACGGATCGCCCAGGGTAAGTTTGTTCTGCGTCAGTGTGCCTGTCTTGTCCGAACACAGTATGTCCACCCCTGCTAATTCCTCTATTGCTGACAAGCGGGTCACAATCGCTTGTTTTTTTGACAACAGACGTGCGCCTACAGCCATTGTTACGGACAACACAGTGGGCATCGCCACGGGAATTGCAGCTACCAGGAGCACCAATGCGAATGCTACAGTTGTAAGGATAGGGTCTCCCCGTAAAATAGAGACGATAATGATCAGCACCACCAGCGCCGCAGCGAGGATGATCAGGTAATCGCCAATTTTGAGTACCGCACGCTGGAAATGGCTGACGGTGTGCGCCTTCTGCACCAATTGCGCTGTTTTGCCGAAATAGGTGTTCGTACCAGTGGCGTACACCATCGCATTGGTTTCACCTTTGCGAATAATAGACCCTGAAAACACGGCCTCCCCTGATTTGTGCGTGGCAGGTAAAGACTCTCCTGTCAGCGCAGATTGATCCACCTCCACGGGATTACCAGCGAGCAGACGCGCATCCGCAGGGACAATATCGCCCAGCCGCACACGAATGACATCGCCGGGTACGAGTTCACTGACCTCCGGACTAACCCATTTCCCATCACGTTTCACCTTTGCCTTGGTAGCCAGCCTGGCTTTAAGGGCAGCGATGGCGTTACCTGCCTGGTGTTCTTCCCAGAATCCCACAACTGCATTGGAAACTAGTAAAAGGAGGATGATGAAAAAGTCCAGCCAGTGCTTAACAACTGCTGATAAAATCACAGCCCCTTCGATCATCCATGGAATAGGGCCCCAGAAATAGGTAAGAAATTTCAGAAAAGGGTTGACTTTCTTTTCTTCGATCTTATTAGGTCCATACTGAGCCAGGCGTTTTTGTGCCTCAGCCTGGCTAAGGCCGTCTGATGATGATCCCAATTTTTTCAACACCTCCGGCATTGGCAGTGATTTCAGATCGTCCTTAGCGTCGTCCTTCGGTTCAGAAGTTTTCGGCTGGTCAGTTTGGTGTTTCATAATAATTATTTTTCTTTCTCTTGTATATCCTTGTTTAATATGCCAGGGGTCCATTTCCAGTTCCGTATTTCCGGCATGTCTTGGCCATGTTCATTAATGTAGTGCTTATGTTCAATGAGTTTATCCTTCACCATCTGTTTCAGATAGGCACCCTTTGCACCTAAATGTGGTAGTCGGTCCACAACATCTTGCACTAAGTGAAACCTGTCCAGGTCATTTTGCACCCTCATATCGAAAGGTGTAGTGATAGTACCTTCCTCCTTATAGCCCCGCACGTGCAGGTTGCGGTTGGTTCGGCGATATGTCAAGCGATGGACCAGCCATGGATATCCATGAAATCCAAAGATGATGTGCTTGTTTTTTGTAAAAAGTGAATCATAATCATGATCGCTCATACCGTGCGGATGTTCGCTTTCAGGCTGCAGCCTCATCAAGTCCACTACATTAATTACCCTGATCTTTAAATCGGGAAGATGCTCACGTAAAATAGAAACCGCGGCAAGTATCTCCAGCGTTGGCGTATCTCCGCAGCATGCCATCACCACATCGGGTTCTGCATCCTGGTCGTTGCTGGCCCATTGCCAGATGCCAATTCCTTTGGTGCAATGCACGACTGCGGCATCCATGGAGAGCCATTGGGGCATCGCGTGCTTTCCCGCAACCACCACGTTCACATAGTGCCGGCTGCGCAAGCAGTGATCAAAGACCGACAACAGACAGTTGGCGTCGGGCG
>CAIYVS010000103.1 GCA_903929655.1 uncultured Bacteroidota bacterium
GTTCTGCCAAAGGTATACCTAAAATTTTTTGTCTAAATTGAATATGCATCGTTACGTCATCACCCGATTCGACTAAGTTTGTTAAGACTAAAGCATCTCTTCGTTTTTTATTTTTGTCGCCTTTTTTGATATTTTCGTGTATGTCTATATATCCAAGTTTACTTCCCGGCGCAAAATCGAAGTCAAAACCACCATCTTTTTGCTGGCCGGTCTGAAGCCGTACTACATTGTCTAATCCAGGCACAGGATTTCTATAGATAAGATTGGAATAATATTCCAGTGTCAGTGAATCTCCGGCATCCGCTCGATCGTAATAAACGCGGATGTGTATTCTTTTTATTTCGGCTGCGGTTTTGGTTTCTGCATTAAATAAAAACGTAAAGGCAAAACAATTAAAAATTGCTAAGGGAAAAAGTGCTTTTAAAAATAGGATTGTTTTCATGGAATATCTTTTAATAACTATCGTGAATTTTGTTGCAAGCCATATAATTGGACTTCTAAATCAGGGATAGGGTAAACATACCGGGGATCATTTGGAGGCAAAGTATAGACCGTACCATTATAGACATGCGCCACTGTCACCGCAAAATTTGGGTCTGTGTTTAGTCTTCGTAAATCCTCCCATCGAACCAGTCCTGTAAATGGAAGTTCTTTCCTTCGTTCGGTAAGAATTTTGTTAAGAGCATCTGCGCTGCTAACGGCGGTGTATGGGACGAACGTTCCTGTCTTCCATCTTTTAACCAGTAAGGTATTCAAATCGCTCATCGCAGCCATAGCATTTCCGGCCCTTGCATAACATTCAGCTCTTATTAAGTACACCTCGTCGGTTGCAATCCCCGAAAAATCGTAGCCCGGAGCGTAGGTACCAAAAAGACCGTAAAGACCGGTGCTACTGTTCTTCTTATAAAACAATGTTTGTCTTAGGTCATTAACGGAATACATTTTATATAAGTTGGTATCAACACTGCCCTTTCCATTGGCCCATAATGTGGAGTACCCACCCCCGGAAGCATAAAATGATACTTCCGGATTGCCTGTAGTAAAAGATGGAAAATGGTAGGTGCTTGTTGGAGAAACTAACGCTGTGTTGTTATAGTCAAGCAACGTGTTAAATAAAGACAGGCTATTGTTTGCATATATGCCGGCATTGGTGTAATCATCCATATTTAGGTAAGTCTTCGCCAATAATGCATTTGCAGCGATTTGCGATGGCCTTGAATAGAACAATGGTTTAACAGGTAATAGTCCGATAGCTGTTTTAAGGTCATTTATTATTTGATTATAGGTGGCCTGGACTGTCGCCCGTACTGAAGGGACGTTTACATCAGAAGTTAACCTTAAGGATATACCCAGGTCTGTGCTGGCTGTTGCCGCATTATAGGGTTTACAATATAATTGTGCCAAATAATAAAAAGAAATGGACCTATAGAAAAGGGCCGATCCCATCACATTATTATAGCTTCCTATATTCGCTGGTGTACTGCTTATTTTGGTTAAACCATCTAAAACCACATTTGCATACTCTACATTTTTATATGCCGCAGCCCAATCGTTTGCTGTACCTCCCTGGTAAATATCCTTCGCCCATATGTAAGAGTTACGTTCTACCAGGGTTGCGGCGCTTATAACTGCGGTAGTGTTATAAAGGTTATCCGTCCCCTCTAAGCCAATACTGGGGTAATTGGAGTTCATTGAATAATTATTATTATCTAATAACGCCTGAAAGTCATTTAGGGTGCTTGGTACTACGTCAGTATTTAGACGCTTAACGTTAAGATAATCGTTTGCCTTATTACAGGCAGCATTAAATATGCATGTGGCAACTGATACTAATATAATCAGTACATGGTGCTTGTAAATTTGTCGTTTCATAATCATAGAAATTAATAGGTTGCTTTTAGACCAAATGAAATAGAAAAGGGTATAGGTAGAACATGCTGACCTGGCGTAGTCGGGATAGCGTCAGGATCTAATCCGTATTTATTTGCTTTCCAAAGAATGCCAACATTATCTGCATAGCTATATATCTGGAGGTTTTTGAAAGGCATATTATGCCACAAACTTTTCGTAATGTCATAACTCAGCCTGATATCTTGTAAACGTATATTGTCAGCATTCTGTACGAGGATCGATGAATACTGATAAAAGGTATTCCGGTTTGGGTTTGAAGGATAGATCAATGAGGGTATGTTCGTTTGGTCACCTGGCTTTTGCCATGCCAAACTAAAATCAGAATTTGGAAACAATAAAACATCGGAATAATTCAAACTCGTGGACGGCCTTCTGAAATAATAGCCCAATTCATACTTTATATTAAAAGATAAGCCAAACCCATGAAAATAAAAGTCATTTCTAAATGAACCAAAAACGGTAGGTACCGCTGAACCGTTAAACTTCAGGCTATCGGGCTTAAAATTATTAATGATACTTGTGTAATTCTTGCTAACCTGGCCATTCAAATAACCTTCCGGATCACCATTAGTCTGGTCGATCCCTGTCCACTTGTAACTAAAAATGCTATAAATAGGTTTACCTACAACGGCAGTACCTGTTTTAATGCTCGTGTTAGTGAGCGGAACATCGTATTTAGTCACTTCGTTATGAATGTAACTATTCAGCAATGTGGCATTCCACTTCAACTCCCCCGATAAAATCCTGCCGGTTAGTGTGATATCAATACCATTTGTTTTGGTACTTGCTGCATTTCCTGTAAAAGAAGAAAAGCCTGTTGAGGTTGGTAGTGGCTCTGTTTCTAAAAGGTCTAAACCATCTTTTTGATAGAGTTCTATAGTGCCGCTCAATATGTTTTTTACAACTGCAAAGTCAATACCCAGGTTAATGTTTTTCACTTTTTCCCAACTTAAATCGGGATTTGGCGCAGTAAGACTATTAATGGCTAAAAGACTGGTCAGCGAATTTTGCAGGTAGGTGCCGGTTGTATAAGCCGATCCGTTATAAACATTCCCGTTAAAGCCATAAGTAGCTCTCAATTTCAGGAAAGGCAGCCAGTTTATATGATAAAAACTTTCGTCACTGACATTCCACCCAATCCCGGCAGACCAGAGAGGGGTTATACGATTATTAGTATTAACGCCAAAAATATTGGCGCCATCCTCTCTGCCGCTCAGGGTCAGAGTATATCTATTGTCGTAAGTATAACCTGCATTGGCAAAGTATGACAGGAACCGGTATGTAGTAACGGATTCACCTGAATTGGTATTTGTTATTTGGGCTGATCCCGCTGGATTGGTGTTTAAAAAGTCTTTGAAATCTACATTAGTTACTGCCGTACCAAATTGAGGGTTATAACCTAAAATTACCGGGAAATAGCTGGTTGTAACCGACTGATTTATTTCAGCGCCGGCCAAAGCTGTAATTACACTTTTTTTGTTGAAAGTTTGGTTATAATTGAACTGCCCACGAAGATTATTGGCAACCAGATCATAGTTCCCAATATTCAAAATATCCCCCTGAGGAAAAGGATATGTAAATGCTTTTGTAGCAGCATTGTACTGTGCGAATTTATCAATCAGATTGCTGGTGTAATAGCTGGCTTGTCCCTGGTCGTTTGTCGATGTTACCCTTTGGTTTTCATTTTGATATAAGACCTGCGCATTAAAATGAGGACCGAAGTGATAAGTAGCGGTGGTCTTTAAAATTAGGTCGCTTATTTTGGTCGTATTGTTGGCCATCTGTATTTCACTTATAGGCCGGTAATGCAGATCCTGAAATCCTAATTTTTGAAGACTGTCAATATAACTAGCCCTGTAGCCATAAGGTATAGCTAAGGGAGTTCCGTTTGATGATGCTAATTGAGCATAGGGAATCAATCCATATTCCCCACCACTGACAAAATTGCCGTAGCCCTCCTGGTTATTCACTTGCACATTAGTTTGGGAATAGTTAAGCCCCACATTGATATCCAGATTCTTTATTGGTGTATAGGTGGCATTTGAATTAAGAGTAAGCCTTTGTTGACCGTTTCGAATCAGGTTATCCCGGTTGTCATCATAGCCTACGGATGTTCTGTAGGCAATTTGGGGGCCGCCGCCACGTATCGCGAGGGAATATTGTTGATTTAATGATTTTTGGTAAATGTATTTCTCAAAATCATTTCTAACATCGTTATTTCCAAGTGCGGCTAATTGGGACGATGCATCCGCAGCTGAAATAGTACCAGCCTTTTGCGCGGCTAATATTTGCACAACCGGTGATTGGACCGGATAACTGAAAGTGTTAGTAAGGTCAGAATTGAAAAATCCCTGATTAAATAAATAGGTTTCGGCTTTTATAAAATCATTTGAATTTAAAAAATTCTTATCATAATATACATTAGGTTTATTCCCTATAGTCACACTGGAATTGAACTCAACTATTGGCTTTTCATTTTTGTTCCCTTTTTTGGTGGTAATAACAATTACCCCATTCCCTGCACGTGCGCCCCATATGGAAGCGGCGGCGGCGTCTTTCAAGACTGTTATCGATTCTACATCATTGGGGTTAATATCCCGAAGATCACCATCAAATGGAAAATTGTCCATGACAATCAATGGATCTGTTCCAACATTTACAGGATTAAGGGTACTCGTTCCTCTGACAGTTATACCAGTCAGCCGCACATTTGAAGACGCTCCGGTAAAAATACTGTTGAATGCAAATGAGTTATTAAATAAAACACCACTGGCAATGCCATTGATTCGATCAAGAATATTGGTGGTAACGCTACGGTCAATAAGACTGTTGTCTATTAGATCATAGGAACCTGTTGCCCGCACTTTGGGTAAGGATTGATACCCTGTTGATACAATAGCGACTTCCTGCAATTCTGAAGGAACTGAACGTAATATAATATTAAGTGTGTTCGATGCATTTTTACCTAAATCGACCTGTTGAGTTTTATAACCTACAAAACTGACTATAAGAATTGCGTTATCAGTTATATTATGAAGTATAAAATGGCCTTCCGCATCTGTCATCGTGCTGATCCCACTATTTTGCACCTTTATAGTTGCCCCGTTAACCGGTGTCCCGGCTGTATCAGTAACGATGCCTGTTATATCCCTGCTTGGCGGCGGTTCATTGCCTAATGGTATTTCATTGGTTACGGTTTGTTGCGGTGGGGTATTGTTTTTTTTTGCTTCGTTTATCCTGGTTACACCGATCAGGTTGCCGGATTGTTTAAAGCGCAAAGGGGTTTGCTTTTCCAGTTGGTTTAATACTTCTGAAAGAGGCTGGTTACTGGCTTTAAGAGTTATTTCAGGTAGCCCTTCCAGGATTTTGTTATCACAAACAAAACTAACGCCCGCCTGATCTTCAATTGTGCTGAGTATTTTCTTTACCGGAGTGTTCTTTACATCTACGGTGATGTTCTGCGCACGGGAATTGCTGGCTAAGAGCAATGCGGTACAACAGAGTTGTATGCTGATAATGACGAAAGTGATGCGCATACACTTATAGTAAAATTTTACCATCTTTGTTATGGATTAATAGGGTGAAACTTGTTAAACCTTGCCTTTGCTACCGAGGCTGTCAATCAACGTAGCAGGTCACATCATTTCCGGGGACATGTCGAGTGTTCCCGGTTTTTTCTATTCTTCCCTGGGAAGAATAGAGTTATTATTTGATCACTACTGTACTGTCATTAGCAAACTGATAATTAAAATGTTTTGAAAAACTTAGCACGGTAAGCACATCGCTAAGGGGTTGGTTATCGAGTTTCATTGAGGTAACTTCGTTCAATAAGGAAGGCGTAAGAATTTTGAAATGCACGTTATATTTTCTTTCGAGCGCATGGAATACGTTTTCTAAAGATTCATTATCAAATACAAGTTTGCTTTCACGCCAGGCGGCAATTTCATTTTGCACAGCCTGTTTTACGATGTGCGGCCCTTTATAAATTACAGCTTGCTGTCCTGCCAGTAAAAAAATAGCAGGCTTATTTACGCCCGCTAGGCTTACACCAACTTTGCCGGTGGCGACAGTGATTTTGGCTTCATTTTCTTTCTGAAAGGATTTAACCTCAAATGAAGTCCCTAATACGCTGATAACAATCCTGCCGGAGTGTACTATAAATGGATGGGATGCTTCATGGATTACTTGAAAAAAAGCCTGGCCTTCCAGGTACACTTCTCTAACCTTTCCTTTAAAGGCCGTAGGATATTGTAATTGCGACCCGGCATTCACCCAAACATGAGAACTATCCGGTAATATGATTTCCCTGATTTTTCCATTGGGTACATTCACAGCTATTAATTCGGAGTGCTTATGCAGCAACCTTATACCAAAAAAACCCACAAAGAATACGAGAATTGCCGCAGCCGCTGCGATGCGGAAAGAAGCCTTTCGCCATAAAGGGATAACAACAGGCGCATTGTTTTTTTCGATACGTTTACGCAATGCGTCCTGTACACGCTGGTAAACCGGCTGCCGATTATTTAATGTAAGCTCATCGGTAAATGCAGGCTGTGCCATTTCCTTTACTACAAGTTCGGTTAAGATTTCACTTTCCTTTTCCTGCTTGAAATAACGAAGCAATTGTTTTACTTCTCCCGCTGTGGCATGGCCTGCTAAATAGCTTTCAAAAAGCGTTATTAAATCTTCTTTTTCCAATTTCTTTTACTTAATTTTTGTGGTACAAACAGCCCCCGCCTTGCGCAGGGGACTGTTACTAACTACTATTAACTGATTTATTATTAACTAAACGCTCTATTCTGTTTCCTTAAAACAGGTTGTTTTCTGTCATTTCGATTTTCCCGGATTAGCAGGACTATCCAAATAACCAAACCGATAATAAAAATCAGGACAATGCTTGCAGAAGTATCGAGCATAAACTTTTATTACGATTAAAATTTAGCGACTGAATGTTTCCTGGCCATAACATTTATGGATAGGACGCAGGTATGAAACATAGCATCTGCTCAGGGAGTGAAAAAAATAAAAAGGTATTTTTGCTAAATCAGGAATGGTATAATAAACAGGTGATCATAATTCCTAACGCTGCCTCCTGTGAACCCAGAAATTGTTTTTTGATAGAACGCCTTGCCTTCACGATATGGTCGTTAATTGTAGAGGTAGATATGCCGAGAATCTTACTGACTTCATCGTAGCTTTTACCTTCCACATGGCAAAGGTTAAAAACAATTTTCCGTTGTGGAGGAAGGGAAGCAATAGCTTGTTGCAGCAGCGCATTACTTTCTTTATAATTGATCTGGTCTTCTACATGGTCATACAGTTCAGTCATCGTATAGATGAGCTGATCTTGTAATTTTTTGCTCTTTTCCGCTTTGCGGTAAAAGTCTGTCACCAGGTTTCCGGCCATCCGAAACAAGTATGCCGAAAAGGACTGTACAAATTCGAGTTTCTCACGGTTTAGCCACAATTTGTAAAATACTTCCTGCAAAAGTTCTTCTGCTAAATCATCCGAACGGACAAGCTTTAGCAAATTACCATAGATACGGTCTTTATACCGATGATAAATTTGTTCAAAGGCTTGCCTGTCTCCTGAACTCAACAGGTTCAGCAGTTCTTTTTCATCAGATCGGGGAATGGTATGCATGGCTTTACAACAAACATATAAAGTTAACTAATTTATATGCTAATGTAAAGTTGCTATGAACTTATAAATAAAAGACCTATTGCCTTTATGAATAAACCACCTGTATCGTAACCGTGCCGCTTGCTGTGAAATTAGTACCGTCCCAGGTAGCTAAAACGGTATTAGGCATCCGGATTAATTTAAGAGCAGTAGGATCACCTGATGGATCAAAGATAATTTTCAACCTATTCCCCACCGTAAAACTTAAAAGGTTGGCGGAATATTTGATCCAGCGGTCATCAATATTGGTGAGGTAGGTTTGCTGGCCGGTATTTAAAGTGAAATTAGTATTTGTCCAACTTCTAAGATCGCTTTCTATAAGATTAGCTTGTGCCGCCAGATCAGAATCGGATAAAGCATATAGTTCAACTTGCTTTGCGTCAACTCCTGCGGGGGTAAATGGTTGTTGTGTCATGATATAAGAGTTTATAGGTTATAAAAATGTTTCGGAATGATAGGAAGCTAAAATCTTAACCAATAAAACATAATGCGAAAAAAATTGTTTTTATAATTTATAAACAAATGTCTATGACTTCTGAAGGGGGGAAATCTGGGTACAACGATATTTATTTCAGGATCATTATAGCATTGGCTGCGGCTCATATTATTGTCTCTTTCGGCGTGAAGGAAAGTATTTTCCAGCTACTACTCATGTGGGGATATTACAGGTCAGTAGGATTTAGCTTCCTGATCGCTTTCCTGCTGGTTACCTTAGTATACTTTGTTACAAAAATACTGGATAAGCACTATGACTGGAAAAACTACACCGCCGAGCGGATAGGCTTACAGATAACATTTGGATTGATCTTGCCTGCGGTAGCTGCTTTTCTTTTAGCTACTTTATATTTCGGATTGTTCGGTATGAAAATCCTTAATACAGGTTATTTGCGTTTTGATTTCCCGGTCATAGTAATTATGCTATTACTGCTGAATGTCTATTATCTTGCCTTTTACTTTTACAGGCAATGGCAGTTTATAGAAGACAAGACCACAAAAGGGGGAAAACAGAAAGGCAAAGCCGTTTTCGTGGTACACCAGGGAGCTAAGAATATCCCTTTGTCCGTAGATACCATTTGTTATTTTTACCACGATGGTACTTATAATTTTGCAAGGACTTTTGACCGGCAGGATTTCCTGATAAGCCAACCTTTGGATGAAATGCAACTACAATTACAAGACAAACAATTCTTTCGCGTCAACCGGCAAATGATCGTAAATTTTACGGCTTGTAAGCATTTTGAACCGCTTGAATTTGGCAGACTGGAGTTATTTGTAACACCTACAGCAAAGGAACCTATCATTATCAGCCAAAAAAGGACAAAGCTTTTTAAAGAATGGATTGAAAGATAAGTAAGGGAACAGAGCTTATTTCTAAATTATCCATACAAATTTCATAAAATAAAAAAAGCGGGGATAGACATCACCCGCTTTTACCATGAAACGATACAGATTCACATCCCTATTAAAAAAAATCGTTCACTACTAATAAAAAACTTAAAAATTAGGCGAACGACATACATCGTTCGCCTAAGTGAAAGGACGCCTATTTCATTTCACCACTTGTTTTATTATTTTTCCCCCTGAACTATTTTGAAGTTCTAAAAAATAAGTACCCTTGCTTAAATAGTCGGTATTGATAGTTTCTTTATTTTGATTAACAAACTCGCTGTATAATTCTCTGCCCACAACATCATAAATCCGAATTAAATCGTTTGCAGCATTTTCA
>CAIYVS010000104.1 GCA_903929655.1 uncultured Bacteroidota bacterium
CTCCCTTTCGATAACAGGTTATACCCCTGCCGAGCTGATCGGGAAGAACCATTACGATTTTTTTCATCCTGAAGACAGAAAATATATACAGAATGCTGCGCGATATCTTTCATTGCAAGGCAAGAATAATAATTTAAAGCCCCTCAGATATCGCAGGAAAGATGGTACTTATGTGTGGCTGAGCTGGGATACGATACCTGTGAAAGATGAAAATGAGCATATAACCAACATGCTGAGCATATCGAGAAACGCGGCAAAGGTTGCGGGAATGAACGATGATAAACTGAAGAAAGATAGCTTGTATGATGAAGTAGGAAGAATGGCGGGTATTGGTTATTGGGAGCTGGACCTGAAGACGATGGCGCCCAAGTGGTCCAAAGCGGCATATGATATACACGAGCTGGCTTATATATACAGACCTGACCTGACGACGGCTATTAACTTTTTTGTAAAAGATGCAAGAATTACTGTACTGAACGCTATTAACCATGCTATTTATGATGGCATTGCTTTTAACCTGGTGCAGCCCTTAACAACTGCCAAAGGAAAGCGGATATGGGTAAGAATAGCGGGCAAACCTGTTGAGGAAAATGGGAAAACGGTGCAACTGACAGGCCTGTTCCAGGATGTAACAAAAGAAACTGAAGAAATAAAATCACTAAGGGGATCTGTAAAACAGTTAACGAGTAAAAATAACCAGCTGGAAGAATTCAACAATATGCTTTCCCACAATGTGAGGAGCCCTATTGCTAGCCTGAGTATGTTATTAAGTTTGTACGAGGTAGCTGAGGATGACCATGAAAGGGAAGAACTTTTTGAAGCTTTGAAAATGGCTTCGAAATCGATGAATGAGTTGCTGGATGAAATGATGGACAGTGTGAAAGCGGTTAGTAACAGGGAGGTGGAATCGGAGGACATAGAGCTGATGGATGTTATTAACCAGACCACTGAACTGCTGAAAGGCGAAATAATAAAAACAAACGCTACTATTAAGCTGGAATTGAATGGATGGGGCCGGATATATTATCCGAGAATGTATCTTGAAAGCATTATGCTGAACCTGATGAGCAATGCCCTGAAGTACAGGTCGGACGAGAGGGACCCGGAGATAAGGATACATACCAAGATAGAAGACAATTGCAGGGTGATGGTATTTAGCGATAATGGCAGCGGAATAGATATGGAACGTTATGCGGATAAAGTTTTTAAACTTTACCGTGTTTTTCACAGGAATAAACCCGGAAAAGGACTGGGCTTATTCATGATAAAAGGGCATGTAGAGGCGATGGGAGGGGAAATAACCATAAATAGCGAGTTGGAAAAGGGAACCACATTCGTTATTATTTTTGACAAATACAAAAAATTGGGTGCCTCTTTATGAAGCCTGAAATAATCTGTATAGTGGACGATGATCCGATAGTACACTTTACGGTTACTAAAATGATCGAATCAACGCTTAGCGTTAAGAGAATACTTGTTTTCGATGACGGGGAGCAGATATTTGATTATTTATATAAAAATGCAGCTGACAAGGATGCATTACCGGATATTATTTTGCTGGATCTGAATATGCCTTATATGGACGGATGGGAGTTCCTGGAAGAGTATGCTTACCTGAAACCCCAGCTTGCCAAAAAGATCACTATTTATATTTTAAGTTCTTCCGTATCTGATTTTGATATTATGAATGCTATGGCAAACCGTGATGTGACTGATTATATACCCAAGCCGCTTACGAAACAAAAAGTGGAAGAGCTGTTTCATAATTAATTGACAGAACACGACGAAAGTTAGCTGCACTTTACAGTTTCTGAAATACCTGCACCACCCTTTTATTGTTATTGGACAGGAATGTTTGTTTAAGCTTTGCTTTCTTAGCCATATTAAGGGTATCATCAGGCCCTATCCTCACTTTGTAGTATGAACTGGCATATTGCCTGAAACTATTCTTTTCTTTTTCGTGTAAAAGGTCAGTTATCCTTACTTTATCTTCAAAATACTCGAGTACACAGGTCAGTATCCTGTCCTTGGTACTCCTTACAGGTATAAAACGGTCAGTGTCTTCAACTGCATTTGTATAGTCCCTGAAATGAAGCAGGAGTAAGCCTCCGGCTTGCAGTATGGTTGCAGCGTCTTTAATAAACTGTTCTATTTCTTTTTTATCGGCCAGCAGCACCAGTGTATCTCCGCAACAGCTTACAAGGTCTGGCTTATAGTGTGCGTAGGCAGCTATGTTCCTGATATCATCCTGTTGTGCGGTAACAGCAAGTCCTTGTGCATTGTTGATGAGTTCATAAAGCATCTCGTTATTAAAATCTACAGAGATGACTTCGAAGCCGGATTTTGCAAGGGCTATTGATTGTATGCCATGGCCGCAACCCATATCGAGGGCAGTTTTACCTTTTCCCGACCCGATACCGGCGGTATCGAGTATTTGCAGGAAATCAGAGACTTTAGTATCCAGGTCTCCCAACATCCATGAATAAACTGCTGCGAGATGATTGTCGTAATGTTCTTTAACGCTCATAAACCGGGTATCGCTTAGAGATAAAAACTGCTTTTCTTTTTCTGCCAGAAGATAATGCTCCTGCCCAGCAGGTAGTGTAATGTAACATTGAAATTGGGCGTAATTAAATTGCCCGAAAGGTCTGCAACAATAGGAACTTGTTTTTGCTGGGCATCTATTATGGTTTCGTAATAGGTGTTTTGCTGTGCAAACAATATGGTGTACTGAAAGGTAAGGCCAATACTTAAATAAATATTACGGTTTACCGAACCACCATAAACGTATTCAAACCCGAGGGACATGGCGGGGAATATGGTATTGGTGTTTTTGGTGGAGTCTATATGCACCTCCATGGCAAGACCATTCGTACCGCTTACTTCGGGGAATCTTGGTTTGAGGTAGGAGAAGCCGATGCCTCCTATTAAATAGAGGGAGTTATTATTCTCGAATGTAACAACAAGGTTTCCGTTCAGTATGACGTTCTGGTATAGAAATGCAAGAGCGGAGACGTTTTTTTCAAACTGTTTAAGCGGTAATACTGTTTGACCTATGGCATAATTGAGTGTAGGGAAAAACTGGGTGTTGGTAGGTTTATAACTTATGCCCAGGTGTACACCGAAGCTGAGCTGTTTGTAGTATAAATTGGTGTTATTAGAGTTAAGCAATACGGGAAAGCTCATGTCAATGCCTGGAGATATCTCTACCTGCGCTTTGGCAAGTGCAGGCGATAGCAGGACTATAAAGAAAAACAGGTGTTTGCTGATTTTAAAAAACTGTTTATTTATATATCCTTTATTCATCTTTTATTTACCGGCTACATTTATTGTTTGAAAGCTAACGCAATATCAGTTAAAATAAGTATTCTGCAAACGCATATTATTTTTTTCTCTTAGCTCTTTCATACTGCAGGGGCCATTTTATGTCGTAGTCCAACTCTCTTGCTGCACGCAGGGGGAAGTAGGGATCGCGCAATAGTTCGCGCGCCATGAATACCAGGTCGGCCTGGCCGTTTGCAATAATGGCTTCGGCCTGTTCTGGTTGTACGATTATACCGACTGCGCCTGTGGGTATGCCTGCGCCTTTGCGCACTGCTTCTGCAAAAGGCAATTGGTAGCCGGAGGCTGCTGGTATTTTTACGTTGGGTACTACTCCGCCCGATGAACAATCTATGAGGTCTATTCCTTTGTCTTTCACTATTTTGCCCAGCTTCACAGAATCTTCGATGGTCCAGCCATCGGCTGTCCAGTCACTGGCGGATATGCGGAGAAAGAGTGGGTATGCTGAGGGCCATACGCTGCGCATAGCAGCAATGATCTCAAGCAAAAACCTGGTCCGGTTCTCGAAACTGCCGCCATATTCATCTGTTCTTTTATTGCTGAGGGGCGATAAGAATTCATTAATAAGGTAACCATGCGCGCCATGTATTTCCAGCACTTTAAAACCGGCTTTTAATGCCCTTGCAGTTGCGGACCTGAAATCGGCTATTATTTTGTTTATTTCTTCTTTAGTTAATTCTATAGGGGTATCGCTATCGTCAGAAAAGGGAATGGAACTGGGGGCAGTAGTTTTCCATCCACCATTTGCCAGGGGTATTAATTTATCCCCATTCCAGGGTTCTGTTTTACTGGCCTTGCGGCCCGCATGTGCTAATTGCATGCCAGGCACAGCACCTTGCTGTTCAATAAAATGCGTGATCTTTTGCAATTGTTCTATATGCTCATCTTTCCATATGCCCAGATCATGTGGAGAAATGCGACCTTCGGGAGATACAGCTGTTGCTTCCGTCAAAACCAGCGCGGCTCCGCCCACTGCCCGGCTGCCAAGATGCACAAAATGCCAGTCGTTGGCAAAACCATCCTGCGCCGAGTATTGACACATAGGTGATACCACGATGCGGTTCTTAAGTTCTATATCCCTTATTTTGAATGGGGTGAAAAGCATTACATAAATTATGTAATGCAAAATTAGGCAAAATGATAGGATAACAGCGTTAAATCAATCTTGAACAATGAAA
>CAIYVS010000105.1 GCA_903929655.1 uncultured Bacteroidota bacterium
AACTAAACAAGAGCAAACAATACATCAACATGAACAAATGCCATTACAATCTGAACATGAGCAAATCTCACTTCAACAGCAGCAGAAAATGCAAATGCAAAATGTTGGGCAATAGCAAAACATAACATGTATGACGAAGAGGCACCCGTTAATATTACAGGAAATAATTTCTGGTCGTGTAATATATGTGTGAAAAAAGACCGTTTTTTAAGGATTGGTGGATTTGATGAAAAATTTCCATATCCATATATGGAAGATGTTGACTTGCATGTAAGGTTAAAGGAAGACAACAATGAGACGATGTTTGTAGAGGACGCATCTGTAGAGCATCCCTGGCGTCCTAAAAGAGGGTGGAAGGGTTATATGAAAAGCGCAAGCAGCATTTTATATTTTTGTGGAAAGAATTACAAACTTTTAAAGATATCAAAATATCAATATTTTAAAATTTTTGTTGGTGGCCTTCCCAGCAGATTGTCTTTACTGATGAAGTTTAAGTTTAGAGGCACAAAGGATTTTATGCAGGAAAATTTATTTTATTTTATCATGGCTGTCAGATTTTTCATAAAATTTTCTAAGGATACACACTAAACTACGCTCAATAGTCTCTACTCTTGTGATGGTTAGGTAGAGTATATAGGATGGAAAAAAAAAGAATCGCACTCATTACTAATAATGCCGGATATACCCCTCAAAGTTCGTTGGGAATTTATACATGGATACTGGCAAAGGAGTTGGCAAAGAGAAATTTTGAGGTACTTTATTATTGTAAGGGCAACTTTATCGAGGATAGTGTTTGTCCTGATAATATAAGAGTTGTTATATTTCCACAAAAGTCCTTTTGGCAGGATGTGATTAAGGATATAAAGAAAGAAAAAATAGGAGTTGTACTATTTCAATATGTGGCTACAATATGGGGCTGGAATGCAATACCTTTTAAGGCTCCTTTTTATATTAGCCAGCTTAAATTGTCGGGTGTACAGGTAATTACTACTTTTCATGAAACATGGATTAGGTGGCATTTTATCAAGCCTTGGTTGTTTGTTCAATCTGTGATGCAAAGAATTGGCGCTGCTGTTTTAGTTAAATCTTCTGATGACGTGATTACGAGCATAGACAGGTATGTAAAACAGTTAAAAATAATTAATGCCAGTACGCACAAAATCCCTATTGCCACTAATATTTTGCCACCACCTGAAAAACCTGATGAAGTCTTTTTTTTGAAGAACCTAAGGAGTATATATGTTTCCGAAGATGAAATACTGCTTGTTTCTTTTGGGAATAGGGATTATTCTTTCTTAATGGAAGATATTTATGAATTGCTGAAATTGAATTATAAGATAAAAATTGTGATTGTTGGCAATGTGAGTGATGTTAACAAGCAAAAAAGCAATGCATTAATTGAAAAATACGATTTGAAAGACGCCGTTACTTTTACCGGAATAATGAACCAGGATGCCATTTATTACCATTTGGCTATGGGGGATATTATTGTTTGCTATGAAACTGTTGTAAAGGGTAATGAAGGTGGGGACGGTGGAAGTGGGAGGAGGTGAAGGAGGAAGGAGAAGAGAAGAGAGAG
>CAIYVS010000106.1 GCA_903929655.1 uncultured Bacteroidota bacterium
GTTATTGGTTCACTTTAAAAGTAAACAACTATCCGATTTTATTATACTATTTTGCAATGGCAAGCAGTATAATATGTAACTTTATTTATCTGCGACCTGCAATTGATATGTCATTACCAATATTTATTGCTAACCAACATTGGCCTGATAAAACCGAACATTTGTCTTTTATACTTCGTATCTTTCTGAGAAATAAATCCATCTAAACATATCCATTCTTGTTTATAGTTTGCTATCTCATTAGTTTGAAGATATTGTTTAAAATCAGGAGCTATTTTATTTTTTAACCACTTCAACAATTCCAATGATCTGTCACCAAGTAAATCCATTTTAAATACATGAGCGGAAAGTGGTGGTTCAGGGAAGGTCGGATCTATATCAACGTCACTAAACCTATAATCATCCGATCCTCTCTCTAATAGCCCCAAATCAGTTCTATAACCCGCAATTTCAAAGTATGCAATCCAGGAATATTTCTTTCCGTATCTCTCTACTTTAGCCCTATCAGACCTTGATTGGCGATAATTATAATTCAGTATCTCCTTATCAACTGCTTCAAATGAGTCTCGACTCCAGCCTAATTGATAAATTCTCCAATAAATATTTCCTCTAACTTTTCTTTTTTCTGGAGGATTATCATAAGAATGCCCATCTTTTACAATATAGCCTATCTGATAATTTTCAAAATCCATAAGAATTGGACCGAACTCTGCATTAGCAAAATCATCTTTATGCTTAGGCCAATTTCTTGTACCTCCATCCTTATATGGAGGGCGCAAACGACTTATTTCTTTTGACTGTAATAAAAGTTTGTTATGGATTAATCCACATTCAATTATTCTTCGCGCATAATCTCGTATAACAATATGAGTTGTTGAATATGGGGATTCAAATTCAAACATTAATTTAAATAGCTCAGTTGAAATTTTGCCTAATATCTTTTTAGTAAAGCTATCATCAGAAAATTTGGCTAGCGTAACCCCGTATAATGCTGCAAGTGTCCGCTCTTGGATATATGGGTCGTTTATTGTTAAAGAATATTTTACCAATTCAAATAATTTCTCAGGGAACTGGCGTCCGTAATAATATAATGACCTCGTTGCAGAATCTCTTAATAGCCTGTTTGTTGAAGTTAAATACCACATTATTTTTTTTGCTCCAAAATGGATTTCTTCGCTATTTAAAAAATCACCATTGAGTTTAAAGACATTCTCATAATATCCGACGAAATTCAATAATTGTTCAGATATTTTCCTAGTATACTCCGTCCACAGTAAATCTCTCTCTGCAACACTTAAAATTTCAAGTTCTTTAGATAAGAAATCAATATTGAAAGGATGACCATTCAAGTAATATGTTTTTTCAGAAAGTCGAATAATCTTAATTTTCTGTTCTTTATTGCCAATTTGGGATGTCAATCAAGCTATAATAGGTATCAATAGGAATATCTCTACTATTATTATCCCATAAATACTCCCCAATTTTCCTTAGACTTGTTTGTACAAAAGGTTCGTTAGGTCTTAGAAATGATTTGGATGAAACAAGATGTTCGTTTATTTGTTCTAGATACTTATCAAATATTTCAAACGTTGTTTCATCCTCCAATCGGACACTAACATTTTCTTTCTTACTGGGATTCTTTAGTTCACAGTATAATTTTAAAAAAATTGGTTCTCTAAAACGCTCTAGAGCACTATAAGTTAAACGAGACTTAATCTTATACTTTGTAAAATGTTTTTTCACTGCGTCTTCTACCGTTTCATCATCAAAGCCACATAGATGGTATGTATTCTCCCGCTTTACTCCTTTCAAAATAAACCCAGATTTTGCATTAGGAAGTTACGGTCAGACTTAATGGCAGTTTAGTTGTTTCAATAAAACTGAAAAGGCTATCATACCATTGTCGTCTTTTGAGAGGAACAGACATTTTCAA
>CAIYVS010000107.1 GCA_903929655.1 uncultured Bacteroidota bacterium
AGAACTTGCAAGAGATACCATTTCCCACACAAGTGACCTTTTTCGTTGGAGAAAATGGCACCGGCAAATCGACTATCCTTGAGGCGATTGCAACAAAATCAGGTTTTGGCTCCCAGTCATTATTACCAGCAACCCAAGTTAAAACATAACCATCTGATGGAGTGTTATTTGAAACGCTTCTGCCACATACGCCAATCCCTTTTTAATCAGCTCAACAGCAAAACCATATAAAGTTTCAAAATAGTCCGACGCATACAACTCATTGGCCCATACAGAACCCGTACCTTCCAGCAACCATTTTATATCATACTTAATACTCTCCACATATTCGGTTTCTTCAGTTACCGGGTTGGTATCATCAAAACGCAGGTTGCATTTACCATTATACTTCCTCGCAAGCCCGAAATTCAGGCAAATCGAGGTAGCATGTCCTATATGTAGATATCCGTTAGGTTCAGGTGGGAAACGCGTATGCACACGGCCATCATTTTTGCCCGCAGCTATGTCTGCTTCAATTATTTCTTCCAGGAAGTTAAGAGAACGTTCTTCAGTCATTGTTATCATAATATGGCTGCAAAGGTAGGAGATTGCTTTATTGCTCAAAGGCTTAATTGCCCGCAGGCAAATAATTTATCTGCAAATAATTATTATTTGTTTAAATAACAGCAGCCCTGCCAGCTCCCTTTACCTGTAGAAGTATTACCTCCTACTCTATACCTATAATACCATTTTTAACAGCAAAAAGAGCAAGCGTGGTCCTGTTGTCTACATTAAATTTTTTGAAAAGTAACTCCCTGAAACCATCTATTGTACGCGGTGAAAGCCCCATTTTCTCAGCCATCTCATGATAGGTAAGTTCTGTTATACAATAAGACAAAAACGTAAGTTGGGATTTTGTAACATTATAATCGCCCTTACTCGTATTGGGTAAATTATCAACAAGCTCTTTATCCCAATATCTCCCTGTTTCTTTAATGGAAACGAGCGCTCTTTTCAGGTCGTGCGGACTGCAGTTTTTCAACAAATACCCGTCAGCCCCATCATGCAGCAATTTATAAATTCCAAAAAGATTATAATACTGGATAAGAGTAAGTACCCTCATATCAAGAAACGTGCGCTTGATTTCTTTCAATGCCTGGTTATTCTGTTGCATCGTTACAGTCGAACTGATGATGCAAATGTCTGGCTGCACACTTGCTTTGTGCAGTTTATCCATAAGGACAGGCAAAGTCTCCGCCTCAATTAATACAGAAACACCGTCAAAAGTTGAAAGTAACAATTTTAATGCCTTGCGAAACAAAACATTATCGTCAAGTAGGGCTAACTTTATTTTCTTTCCCGAATCCATAAATTATAATTTTTTAAAAAATAAAAAATGGTGGGAAGGGGGTAAGATCATGACAACTTACAGATAAGTAAATAATGATACCTGTTGTCAATAACTTCTACAAATATATTGTTTGAATTCGAATTATTACTAGTCTTACTCCATCTAATTATCAATTTTATTTATAGCCCTATTTTTTTAAATAGAAAATAACTAATAATTTATTTTAAGGCATATTTAGATTTGTTTTCAAGTTGGTTTTTACAACACTTTACAGACATACTAATAATTCTTTAAATTTAAAGATCAAATACCATGAAACACCTCATTTTATTTTTATTGTTTTGCCCCTTTGCATTAAATGCTCAGCAAAAAACTACTAAATAGGATAGTATAATAAAAGCAATACAAATGGTTTGTGTAGAAGGGGGCAGCTTTTATATAGGAAGCAGCACAGATTCCCAGGTGCATCGTGTCACAGTAAACAGTTATTATATAGGCAGGTACGAAGTAAGCTATGCGCAATGGGCTGCACTCATGAATAAATATCCTGAATATTATTCCGGTTGCAATAATTGTGCAATAGGACATGTCAGCTGGACAGAAGTGCAAAGCTTTATCCGTAAATTAAATACCAAAACCGGTAAACATTACCGCTTGCCCACCGAGGCAGAATGGGAATATGCAGCTAAAAGCGGTAAAAAAAGTAATGCTTATAAATATAGCGGAAGCGATGTTGCTGATGCAGTAGGCTGGACATATACTAATTCCGGCAGGCATGTGCATGAAGTAGGCCAGAAACTTCCTAACGAATTGGGAATATATGATATGACAGGGAATATATTAGAAATGTGTTCCGATTGGTATGCAGACTATAATGTGAACGATAAATTCAACCCCCGTGGGACCAGAAAACGGAAGGATAAAAGTTGCAAGAGGAGGTTGTTACGATTTTTACAGCTCAGTCTGTCAGGCAACATGCAGAAATAAATGGAGAGATATCCATGAGCCTGATCTGATCTGTGGTTTTCGCCTGGCAATGGACCCTTGAATATTATACAACAAAGCATGTTATAAAAAATCACATATTACTCTTGTTCATAGGTACATCCGCTGCTGCCTCCTGTAATGATGAATATTCCAACCCATTATTATACTAGCATACCCATAAATCATTACTTTTACGCTCCTTTTCAGGATTTTATGAATGATAAAAGGCAAAGACCAATAAGGGTTTTAGTAGCTAAGGTAGGGCTCGATGGTCATGACAGGGGAGCAAAAGTAATTGCAACATCCCTTCGCGATGCAGGTATGGAAGTGATTTACACAGGTCTTCGGCAAACCGCCGAAATGGTTGCCAATACAGCTCTTCAGGAAGATGTTGACGCCATAGGCATCAGTATTCTCAGTGGCGCGCATATGACCGTGTTTTCTAAACTGCTTCAACTCATGAAGGAAAAAGGTATAGAAAATGTACTGCTTACAGGAGGAGGCATCATCCCCGAAGAAGACATGCAAAAGCTACAAGAAATGGGCGTAGGTAAACTCTTTGGCCCAAGCTCTCATACCGGCGAAATAGCCCGCTATATTCAGGAATGGGTAGATCAACACCGCAAAAACTAATTTTATTTATAAATAAATTTCTCAAACTTTTTTATGTACCAAACTTTACTTACTGACCTGCAAAATGGAATTTATACCATTACCATCAACAGGCCAGACAAAATGAACGCGCTCAATAAAGACGTGATCGAAGATCTGTCAAACGCTATTGACGAAGTTTATAAAAACCCTGAAATAAAAACGGCAATTATTACAGGTGCCGGCGAAAAAGCATTTGTTGCAGGCGCTGATATATCAGAATTTACTGGCCTTTCAAAAGATGCTGGAACAGAACTTGCATACATGGGGCAAAAAAATGTATTTGACAAAATACAAAACGCACCCAAACCCATTATTGCAGCAGTAAACGGATTTGCTTTGGGCGGCGGTTGCGAACTTGCAATGTCTTGTCATTTCAGGGTAGCAAGCGAAAATGCAAAATTCGGGCAACCCGAAGTGAACCTTGGTCTCATACCAGGTTATGGCGGCACACAAAGGCTTACACAACTTGTGGGCAAAGGCAAAGGCATGGAACTCATGATGACAGCAGATATGGTAGGGGCAGACGAAGCAAAAGCACTTGGCCTTGTAAACCACGTATTTGTACAAGCTGAATTACTGCAGAAAGCAAAGGAGATATTACAAAAAATTCAAAACAAAGCACCCCTTGCCATTGCAAAAATTATTTCATGTGTCAACGACGCAGCTATTTCAGATAAAGACGGATTTGCCAATGAAATCAAGCGTTTTGGCGATTGTTTTGCCACAGAAGACATGTCCGAAGGCACTAATGCATTTTTAGAAAAAAGAAAAGCTATATTTAAAGGAAAATAATTTTTATCTTCATCGCTAAAATCTTAAAACATGCGGACAAGAATTATCCGTCATTTCTTTATTCTCTTTATCTGCATATTTGCAGCAAGGGATGTGAATGCCCAATCCTTTGAGCGTCTTGATGTATCAGGAAGCTGGTCTGTTGGATTCACCTGTGGTATGAGTGACCTATGGGGAGATGTGGGAACACAATCCATTATGGATCACTACAACAATGGCAGGTACTTCAACAGCATGCATTTCATGGGTGGTGTATTTGGCCGCTTTGCAGTGCATCCTGCATTCGCCATAAGGGCAGGTGTTAACTATGGTACTGTGTATGCTACAGACCAATGGAATTATTCACAAGCCACGAAAGAAAAAACCATTGGTAATGATTATGTTCAGCGCTACTTAAGATTCCAGGACGCCAAAACAAATATTTGGGAAGGAAGCCTTCTTTTCGAAATTGAACCATTGAGATTGGATCCGGAAAGCAATATTGCACGCCGTTCAGGACAACCTTACATAGTTGGTGGTTTAGGCTATTTCCATTTTCAACCTTATAGTTCTTTGAACGGTACTTGGATAAAAACAGCTCCCCTTCACCTTGAAGGAGATGGTTTTCCGGTAGCAGGTGCACCGGCTCTCGTAAACTTGTATCAATGGTGCGTACCCTTGGGCTTCGGCTATAAATTCGACATCGGACCACACCTTAACGTAGGCCTTGAATACCAATGGAGAATGACCTTTACAGATTATATCGACGGAGTTAGCGGCAAATACATCGATCCTAAATATTATGATCTTTATTTATCACCAACCGATGCTGCTTTGGCAAAACAAATGGCCAACAAAACAGGCCAGGCATCCAAGATACCCGGTGGTCTCCCAGGGCAATTGCGCGGCAATTCTGCTGATAACGATTCTTATTCTACTATTTCAATTATTATTTACTGGAAAGTAATGCCACATCATATACCTTGGTGGGGACATTGATTTAATAATATTTTAATAGAAAAAGAACTGTCAAGGCAAAAACCGGGGCAGTTCTTTTTTATATAATGGCTTCTTACATCAACTTTACTTTAAATGCCTTAATTTGAACCCCGAATAAGAGTAAAATTTTATGTTCGCATATTTAGAAGGAAAACTCACTTATAAATCTCCATCTGTCCTGTACATGGATGTAAACGGGACAGGATATGAACTCAATATTACATTACAGACCTTTAGTAAAATTCAAACACTCGAAAAATGCAGGCTCTATATTCATCTGCAGGTAAAAGAAGACGCATGGGTACTATTTGGCTTTGCAGATGAAGATGAGCGTACTACATTCCGCCAATTACTTAATATTAACGGAGTTGGGGCTGGAACAGCAAGATTGATCCTGTCTTCATTAACACCCGAAGAACTGGAAAGAACAGTAGCGCTGGAAGATAATAAGGTTTTAGAACACATTAAAGGTATTGGCGCAAAAGGCGCACAACGAATCATATTAGAATTAAAAGGAAAGCTTACAAAGCCTAAAAATACCCATGATTTACAAGGGTCTCAACACAATAGTGCAGCCGAAGATGCGTTAATTGCATTGGTGAATCTTGGCATCAGCAAAGGGCTGGCTGAACAAGCTATCTCTAAAATCAAAGACTCACCTTCTTTAACTGTGGAAGAACTGATAAAGCAAGCGTTGAGGGCCTTGTAATAATTTAAAGAAAATAAACTTGAAAGGAAGTCATTTTGGATATAAATTTTTGTTTTTTATAATACTTGTGGTCACCGTAGCACAGGTAGCTGCCCGTGGCTACAAAGGCCATTTTGATTATGACGACCCGGATCCTGATCCCCAACCCGATTCACCTGCAGTAGTTCAGAAAAAAGCCGATACCCTCCATAATCTTAAGTTCCCCATATATGACAATTCGGGCGATCCAACAATGGACACCCATCCATCCTCTATCGACCTCAAAGATCCTTCTAATTTTAAGAAAACAGTAGATTACGACCCCACCGAACAACGTTATTATTTTAATGAAAAACTGGGAGATGATTTTTTAAGAAACCCCACTTTTTTAACGCTTGACGAATATTTAAAATACCAGGGAAGCCAGGATGAAAATGCTTACTGGCAAAGAAGAATGGATGCCCTCAGCCTTTTTAATAAAAAACCCGAATTGCCCCAGATGTACAAGGAAGGCCTGTTCGACCGCATCTTCGGCAACAACTCGATAGTAGTAAAACCACAGGGTAATGTGGACGTTACCTTTGGCGGCAACTGGCAGAATATCCAAAACCCAACACTCGTACAGCGCGCACAGAAATACGGCATCTTCGATTTTGATATGCAGATGAACATCAATTTGCTCGCCACAGTGGGAGACAAACTGAAATTGAATATCAACAACAACACCAAAGCAACCTTCGACTACCAGAACACACAGAAACTGGAATACACAGGTAAAGAAGACGAGATCATAAAAAAAATAGAAGCAGGTAATATCAGTTTCCCCTTAAAAAGCAATTTGATAAGCGGTGTCCAATCTCTTTTTGGTATCAAAACCCAATTGCAATTTGGTAAGCTTTGGGTAACCACAGCACTTGCACAGCAAAAATCACAACGTAAAAGCCTTACAGTTCAGGGCGGCGCGCAAACACAGCAATTTGCTATAAAGGCCGATAACTATGAAGAAAACAGGGACTTTCTTTTAGCCCAGTATTTTCATGATAATTACAATAAGGCCCTGCAGGATTTTCCCCTTATTAATTCACAGGTCACCATCAACAGGGTTGAAGTTTGGGTTACCAACCGTACAGGAGCTGTTACAGGTGTTCGTGATGTATTATGTTTTATGGACCTTGGCGAAAAAAATCCCTACCTCAAATCATTAACAAGCCCCTCCGGGCCCGGCGTTCCCGATAACAGGAGCAATTTGCTTTATGATGAACTTTTGAGAAATCCCGATGGCCGCACTCAAAGCAACGCTACCAATGTGGCCAGTCGTATAGGCCTGATGCAAAGTCAGGATTTTGAAAGAACCACTGCACGAAAACTAAACCCTTCCGAATTTTCTTTTAATCCCCAATTGGGATTTATATTATTGAACACACAGCTCAATTCAGATGATGTACTGGGGGTAGCTTACCGTTACACATATAAAGGCAAGGTATACCAGGTAGGTGAATTTGCAGAAGATCTGCCACCCGATACCACTAATGCAAAAGTAATGTACCTCAAAATGCTCAAGGGTACCTCCGCACACCCCACTTTGCCGGTATGGAACCTCATGATGAAAAACATTTATGCACTGGGTGGTCTGAGTGTATCCAAAGACAACTTCATTTTGAACGTTCTCTATCAGAATCCCGGTGGAGGCGAGACACGATATTTACCCGAAGGCCCCAACGCAGGCGTTCCGCTTATCTCATTGCTTAACCTCGACCGCCTTGATGCGCAGGGAGAACCACACCCCGATGGTGTATTTGATTTTGTTGAAGGCATTACCATCAATTCCCAACAAGGAAAAGTTATTTTTCCCGTATTGCAACCATTTGGCAGAGATCTTGTCAGCTCAGTAGGAACAGACCCAACATTGCAGCGCAAATACATTTATAACGTATTATACGACTCCACTAAAACCGTAGCCCTCCAGTTCCAGCAAAACGACCGCTACATCATGCGGGGCTCCTACAAATCATCCTCCTCATCCGAAATATTTTTAGGGGGCTTTAATATCCCTCCCGGATCCGTAACGGTTTCTGCAGGTGGCCAGCGCCTCATAGAAAACCAGGACTACCAGATAGATTATGGATTGGGCAGGCTCAAAATTCTCAACACAGGTATCCTCAGTTCGGGTGTACCCATCAACGTTCAGTATGAAGATAACTCCACCTTTGGCTTCCAGGTGCAGAATTTTATGGGTGCCCGTTTCGATTATTACCTCAATAAAAACCTCACACTCGGTGGTACCTGGATGCACCTTTCCGAAAGACCCTTTACACAAAAAGTAAATTTTGGCGACGACCCCATCAACAACCAGGTTATAGGGCTTGATGCAAACTATCAATCAGAGTTTCCTGCGCTCACAAGGGCACTTGACAAATTGCCTTTATATGCTACTACCGCACCCTCTTTCATCAATGTCTCAGGCGAAGCAGCAAGCTTAATACCCGGACACGCCAAACAAATCGACGCACTCGACCCAGAAGGATCGGTTTATATAGATGACTTTGAAGGCACTTCCAGCGCCTATGATCTGAAAATGCCATCCATAGCCTGGACACTATCCTCAACACCTTTCGGTGCAGTGAACAAAAACGGGCAGGTTCTTTTTCCCGAATCTCAGAACGATGACCAGTTAAGTAGCGGCATCAACAGGGCCCGCTTGGCATGGTACTTTATAGAGCCAACACTCGTAGATGGAACAGGAGGCATACCTGCCTATGTAAAAAACGATTCATTAAATCAGCACTATATCAGGATGGTGCAGATACAGGATATATTTCCGCAGCAAAGCTATGCCACCTTCAGCTCTCAAAGCACACTTGACCTTGGCTTCTACCCCAGGGAAAGAGGCCCTTATAATTTTGATGCAACCAACATAAATGCAGATGGTACACTGATGAATCCTGCAACTCGTTGGGGTGGTATCCAGAGACCCGTTGATAATACCGATTTCGAAGCCTCGAATGTAGAGTATATACAGTTTTGGGTAATGGACCCCTTCATAAATAACCCAAATTCCCAGGGTGGTTCATTATATTTCAATCTCGGGAACGTTTCAGAAGACGTTTTGAAAGATTCCAGGCTCTTTTTCGAAAACGGTATTCCATACCCCTTCGATAAAACACAGGTAGATACCACTGTTTGGGGATATGTACCGAGCTTCTCACAACAGATAACTCGTGCATTTAGCAATGATCCCACAGCCCGTGCCGCACAGGACGTAGGCTACGACGGTTTGAACGATTCTGCAGAAGTTACACACTATGCCAAATACCTCGCTGCACTGCAGGCCAAATTCGGTGTAAATTCCATAGCATACCAGCAAGCACTTGCCGACCCCTCCAACGACGATTACCATTTCTACCTCGGTACCGATTACGATAATCAAGGCCTCGGTGTATTAGCCAGGTACAAAAAATACAATAGCCCCCAGGGCAACTCACCCGTGTCAGATCCCAATGCATCCTACTCGTCCGCAGAAACCACCTTGCCTGAGTCCGAGGATATAAACCGGGACAATACCTTAAATGAAGCAGAAAGCTATTATCAATATCGTGTTGACCTCTACCCAAACATGCAGGTTGGCGCCAGCAACATTGTAAACAAAGTCATAGCCAATCCTGTATTACCTAATGGCAAAACAGAACAGGAAGTTTGGTACCAGTTCAAAATACCAATTAAGAACTACGACCACATTGTTGGCGGCATTGGCGATTTTCGTTCCATCCGTTTTATCAGGATGTTCCTCAGTGGTTTCCAGGACAGCACTATCCTGCGCTTTGCCACACTCGAATTAGGACGTAACCAATGGCGCACCTACACCTACTCTTTACAATCTCCGGGAGAAACACTTCCACAGCAAAACAGCACCACCACCGATTTTGCAGTAACATCTGTTAACCTCGAAGAAAACAGTGCAAGGACACCCATAAATTACGTTATACCCCCCGGCGTAAGCCGCCAGCAGGCATCCGTAGCAAACGGCCAGACTATAGCACTTAATGAACAGTCCTTATCATTAAGAGTATGCCCGCTACAAGACGGCGACGCCAGGGCAGTCTTTAAAGAAGTGGACGTAGATATGCGCCAGTTTACCTATTTGCGTTTGTTCATACACGCAGAATCAGAGATCGGCCAACCCACTGTAAACAACGGAGACCTCCGCGCATTCATACGTATAGGTGCAGATTTTACAACAGACTATTACGAATACCAGGTTCCTTTAACAGTATCTGCACCCTACAATAACATCATTACTTCTGTCTGGCCCATACAAAATAATGTCAATTTAGTATTGCAAGACCTGGTTAATGCCAAACTGGAACGAGATGCCAAACAAGTCTCAGCCCTGCTGCCTTATTACACAAAAGACTCCAAAGGCAACACCATCATCATTGTAGGTAACCCCAATATTGGAAATGCCAAAAACATTATGCTGGGCGTTATCAATCCTAAAAAAAACAGTACCACACCCGGCGATGACGGTTTACCCAAATGCGCAGAAGTATGGTTTAACGAATTAAGGATGGCCGGCTTCAGCGATCAGGCGGGTTATGCCGCAGCGGGCAAAGTAGGACTGCAACTCGCAGATCTCGGCAACCTCAATTTTTCCGGCAGTATGCACACTCCCGGCTATGGCAACATCGACCAGAAAATTGAACAACGCTTCCAGGATAATTTTTACCAATATGCCACATCTGCCAATTTAGCGGTCGGAAAACTTTTCCCGCATAAATGGGGCGTGCAATTACCAATGTACATTGGCTACACTCAAAATGTAAGCACACCTAAATACGACCCTTACAATCAGGACGTAACACTTAATGATGAACTTAATTCCGCAAAATCAGCTGCAGCCCGCGATTCTTTAAGAAAAGTTGCACAGGATTTTACTTCCATCACCAGTATCAATTTCACAAACGTCCGCATACTCGGAGACCCGGCCAAACAAAGCGCTTTGCGCATGCCATGGAGTATCAAAAACTTCGACTTCACACTTTCTTACAACGACCAATATAAACATAACCCTACCATTACCTCCGATGAGTTGACCACCGAGAAATTGGGACTGGGATATACTTACAGCCTTAAATCAAAATCCATCGAACCTTTTAAACACAGAATAAAATCAAGGTCGAAATGGTTCAACCTCATCAGGGATTTCAATATTAACCCTGTGCCCTCCAATTTCACCTTCCGCACAGACATGAATCGTGTAGTGGACGCAACCCTCGTAAGAAATCTCGACACCGGCTCCTACCAGATACCAACTAGCTACTATAAAAATTTTACCTGGAACCGCCAATATACATTCAGGTGGGAACTGATGCGCTCGCTTTCTTTTGATTACACAGCCACCAATACTTCAAGAATTAATGAACCATACGGACTCTTAAACACCAAGGCGAAAAAAGACTCTCTTCTCAACATGATCGAAAGCGGCGGTCAAAACACTTATTATACCCAGACATTTAACAGCACTTATAACGTGCCACTCTCAAAACTACCATTAACAGACTATATTACCCTACGCCTCGGCTATTCCGCAACTTACAGCTGGACAGCTGCACCCCCCATCGCATATACACTCGGAAACACACTCAGCAATACCCAAACAGAAACAGTAACCGGGGAAGTAAACTGGGCACAGCTATATAATAAGAACAAATGGTTAAAAGCCATCAACCAGGGACCGTCTAAAGGTAAAAACAACTTTAGAAACGCTAAAGACGGAAAAGATATAAAAGACCTCCGCAAACCCGGAAGTAAAGATGCTAAAGACACCAAAGAAACAGAAAGTAGCTCCGACAATTCAAAAAGCGAGTCTGCTTCCAACACCTCTGTCCGGCACAGGAAAAAGAAAAAAATTGAGGATACCATCATCATCAATAATATACACATCATTACAGCTAACCTCAGCAATACACAGTTAGACTCTGTAGTAAAACTGCAAAAAGCACAGGACAAAGCAAGGGCCGCCGCCGAAAAAGCAAAAAGGAAAGCCGAGCGCATAGCCGCACGCAAACTAAGAAGACACCAGCCACCCGAGCTTACACCCACAGAAAGATTTATTGGCAGGCTGCTCACTATGGTAAACAGGACAACCTTCAACTATACACAAAACGGAGGCACCATACTGCCCGGATATATGGATAGTACCCGCTTTATGGGAGTCAATAATTATTCGGGTGCCCCCGGCTTTAATTTTGTCTACGGCTACCAGCCTGATGCTGCCTGGCTTGCACGACAGGGCGTAGCGGGCAGACTATCAACAGACTCTTTATTTAATTCCCAATTCCAGCAAACCTTTTCTCAGAATTTCAGTACAACTACCACACTGCAACCCTTCCCCGATTTCAGGGTAGAATTGTCCCTTACACGTTCATTCAGCAAAACCCTTAGCGAGCTGTATAAAGACACTACCAATCCTCCTAATAACGGCGCTTTCAATGCCTTGAACCCATATTATACAGGATCCTTCAATGAATCCTATAATTACCCATTTTTCTTAGGGATATTCTATCATTTGTGAAAAGAACAATAATCGAAGCTATTTTCACTAAATATCGCATCGGTAAATACTCGGTAAATCAAATAAATAGCTTCAATTCATAATTATTCTTATTTTTTTCG
>CAIYVS010000108.1 GCA_903929655.1 uncultured Bacteroidota bacterium
CATATAATCTGTCAGATCAACATTGTCGCGTGTGCCATTTGCATTTACATCGCCCGTTAATCTTGGGCCATTACAGGAATCTGTACAGTCTTTTACAGCCAGGCCGTTTTCCACTCCCAAACAGTCGTAATAAGGCGCGCATACAGGGAACACTTGAACCTGGCGCATATTTGCTGAGTCGTGGTAAATTTTTATACAGGCACGCGCCCAGTTGTTTATATAACTTACCTCATAACGCCCATAAAAATCAGGTCGGGGAATCCAGTTCGCACGAATAATTAATTTATAGTTACCATCAGCTACATCGGTAATGTCTATCCATTGACAAGGCAATCCAGCTCCGTATTCATCTGCACAACCGGAGGTAATCCCCATATCATTACAACCATATTTTGGCGCTCCGGTGGTACATGAAAAATCTTCTACACAAAACCCATTTTTATATCCTATTGGTATAAAGTTATTCAGGCTGTCTGCCAATAAATATTCGGCATAATCTGTATAATGCCAGTGGCCATGACAAGGGTCCCAGTGAAATATGGGGCTATATGCGCTGGTACTTGCAGGGGGCGGACCTACATAAAAATCTGTAGCGCCGATACTTTCTATTTTAGTGTCAAAACTAATGATCTGCCGCAAGTCATATCCATTGATACATCCTTCCCTGATGGAACATACATCTGAATTACTTACTGTGTCAATATATATAGATGAAACTAAAACAGCACTGTCTAACTGAAGGTCAGGTCCGGTAGGGCACAAAGCACTGGGATAATAGATGCATGAAGAGGGCACGCTTATAGTTGCAAAAACATTAAAATTGCATGCAGCTGTGTCTGTACAGCCTGATATAGCAGTATTTGCTGTCAGGTTCCAATGTATACTGTCGCCGCTGCAATTATGTGCCACGTCGCCTATTCTTATATAATAAGTGATACCGCTGCTTAGATAAGCATTAACACTTTCATGTATAGTATCGCAGTTATCATTGGCATAGTATATAGTTCCAAGTTGCGAGGAGTCGAAGATCAGGTTCACACAATAATCATATATCCACACTTTTGTATTGCAGGTATTGCCAAGAGAGCAGGTGCTTACATTGTAAAAACCGGTAGAGGAGGGTGTAAATGCATACCATGTATTGGGGGCAGGAGCCGTATAAGTGCCGGTTGTAATAGCTGATGCCGCAGAACAGCTTTGTCCTGGTGGGCAACCAATAGAAGCTACACTTATATATCCGAAATTACTGTCACTTTGCTCAAGTACACCATTATAATAAACATCAAAAAATCCAGAGCCATAGACGCAGCATATCCCGTCCCCACCTGCATCCAATATCCTGGAAAAATAACAGTATCCTGTGTCTACACAAACAGAATCATAGTAGTATGTGCTCGCGATCATTGTGGCAGGGCTTTGCGCAATTATTGTACTTGAGGAATCAAGTATTTGCCAACTGGTTTCACTTGGAAATTGGTCTGTTCTTAATACTACATTTATCTTTACCTGGTTACTGTTACATTGTGCGCTTGCACCAAACACAGTAAACCCCAATAAAAGAAATAATAAAAAGCGTTTCATGGCAGAGTCTTTTTAAAAAATCCAGATAGCCCCTTTTTTAATAAAGGGACTATCTGGAAGTTACTACTTTTCTTTAAATTTTTTACTTTATTTTATTGACAATTTGTTTTATGTTATTATTTACTTTTATAACGTAAGTTCCTACCGCATATTCAGCAATAGAAATCTGTGCTGCATTAGTATTATCAAAATTATAAACGCCCAATCTTTTGCCAGCAATGTCATATACTTCCACACTCATGATATTTGCTTCAGAAGACGATATGTTTAGTAACCCATCTGTTGGGTTTGGATAAATGATAATTCCGGATTTGGATGGCCGAAGGTTACTTAAACCGGCGTTATTATTATGTTTACTATTAGCACACATCGGCGTAACTGCCTGGGATATAGTGCAAATGTCGCCATAACCATAAATGTCAGTCAGATCCACAGAAAGAGTGACCTGCGGTGAAGTACCCGGTTGCAATACAAAGTTCTGGTAGGCATCCTGGGTATTGGAAGTAACATCCGTATAAGCGCCTGCAGGGCCATCCCAATTATAGTCTACAATTGTCCAATAAGGATCAAGATTTACAATCGCAGCAGTTGAAACAATGCATCCTGAAGGGTCAGGGGTAACTGTAGGCGTTACTTGTACTGTGCTATTGCTGCAATATGAAGGGCATCCCACTGAAGGAACTGTATTTGATATATAACAGTCATCGCCAAGGCCATCATTTAAATGCACGGTAACCGAAACAGCAGCAGATGCGCCGGGTTGCAATGAGAAATTCTGATATGGATCAGTATTCTGCGAGCTAACATCATTGTATTGTCCTGCCGGTCCATTCCAGGTATAATCTACAACATACCATCCCGGATCCGGAGTTACAGTAGCTGAAGTAGCAACACTACATCCCCAACTTGTTTGGGTAGGAACAGAATTGATTAATACAGTACCACAACCTGGTACAACCTGTCCGTCATTTTCTATTAAAGTACAAGTATTGCCAAAGCCGTCAACCAAAAGTACTGTAGCTGAAACTGATGCGGAAGTACCTGCCTGCAAAATGAAATATTGATATACATCCTGCATATTTTGTGTAACATCTGTATAATTACCTGCAGGGCCTGTCCAATCATATTCAACAACGGTCCATATACTGGGATCTACATTTACAGATGCTGTGTAAGAATAACCAACGCTTCCTCCGGGATAATTTGTAATGGTAGGTGATAAGGTAGTAGTGCCGCAATCTACACTTGACACAGAGATTACACC
>CAIYVS010000109.1 GCA_903929655.1 uncultured Bacteroidota bacterium
GTTAAGATGCTATAATATTCAGGATTTTTACTGATTTGCAGAAGACGTGTTTCAACAGCAAGCATAAATTTATCGCCTAATCCGTTTTGTTTTAATTCATACCATTCATAAGCATTGATATACTCTTCATGCGCTTCCTGGTGAAGTTTATATTGGAAAGCCATTATTTTTTCTTTGCTTTTACCCTCTGAATAGCGGCCTTTTTAGTTTCCTCCCAAGTATAGGTTTTTGCAGAGCCGTCAGAGAATGATTTACTGCGTTTATTCAATTCGGGAATATAATCTTCATCCCAATCGTTTGCCTGGGTATTGATCTCATCTTCCACCATTGTATAAATGGCTTTCACTTTTTTATCATCTGCAGTTTGTAAGTAAGCAGTTAATTTTTCCCTGATTGCGCTTGTTGTCATGCAATGATTGTTTATACAAATTTAATTTTTTATTTCTATACCAATAAATTTCTGTTTTTAGTACCGTTTTGACTACCATATCCTCATGAAAAAGGGAGACACGCCAAGGACTGAAACACTTCTCTTACTCACCATATTTCTGTCTTTATTATCTGCCATATAGTACCAAAAATCGACCAAGCGCCTATGATGATGCAAGCTAACCATGCAAATCTTCCTGTTGGATACATTCTTTTATTATAATCTGAAATTGGGTTATCGATATCATCTATTCGAAAATATACTCCCCACAACAAAAAAGTAACACCCAATAATGTGTACTTTAGATTTACAGTTTTAATAAAAATAAGGAACAGCAAAATGAAAATCCCTCCAATGAGCAGCAAATAATGTTTCTTTTTCAAAGCGAATGCCTTTTTGCTATTATTGATGAAACTTACTTCTTCAAATACTCATCAAAATAATCACTTATTTTCTGCATCAGGTGCACACGGTCTTTACCCCGCACATTATGCTCATAGCCTGGGTAAACAAAATAGTCCAGCTGCACATTTTCGTCCACACATTTTTTTATAAAATTGATGCTCTGCTGCCATACTACCACATTGTCTTCCGTGCCGTGTATCAGCAGTAATTTGCCTTTCAGGTTTTTCACTTTATCAAGCAAGTTGGCCTCTTCATAACCTTCAGGATTTTGTTCGGGAGTATCCATGTAGCGCTCTGTATACATTACTTCATAGAGCTTCCAGTCCATTACCGGGCCACCCGCAACAGCAACTTTAAATACATCAGGGTGTTTGAGCATGATAGAGGTGGTCATAAATCCACCAAAACTCCAGCCATGCAGGCCCATGCGGCTCGCATCCACATAAGGCAACGATTTTAAATAATCCACTCCGCGCATCTGGTCCTCCATTTCCACCCTACCCAGGTGACGGAAAGTAGCCTGCTCAAAAGCCAATCCACGGTTCCAGCTGCCCCTGCCATCCATACTAAAAACTATATAGCCATGCTGTGCCATATACTCATACCATAGATTCCCGCTTTCAGGAAAACTATTGCGTATCAGCTGCACATTAGGGCCATTGTAGAGATAAACAATAACGGGATATTTTTTAGTGCTGTCGAAATGCGTGGGCAGGATGAGCTTGCCATACAAGTTTGTATTATCAGAAGCCTTTAATTTAATATTCCTGATCTCCGGCCTGTCATAGTCTGCCAGCGTATTAGCTGCGTCTATCAGCACTTTCGAAAATCTGCCGTCTGTAGCGCGAATCACACTCTTTTTAGGTATGTCTGCACCGGAATATACATCCAGTACATATTTCCCGTCTTCGCTGCAAGTAGCAGCATGCATTCCATCGCCTTTATCAATACGCTCCATCCTGCCACTGTTCCAGTTAAGGGAATAAATGTTCTTGTCAAGAGGAGATTCTTTTGAAGTAGTAATGATGATCTCTTTATTGTTCTTATTAAATCCTGCTATTTCATTCACCACCCATTTGCCTTCTGTCAGTTTGCGTATCAGCTTACCATCTGTGTTATAGAGGTACAGATGTTCGTAGCCGTCCCTTTCGCTCCACCAAATAAACTCATTATTACTGCCGGGAAGAAAAGAAAGCGGATGCGTGGGATGCACATATTTAGGATTCGTTTCTTCAAACAATGTTTTCACCAAAGCCCCTGTCTCAGCATTATACTGGTTGAGCCATAAATGATTTTGATCACGGTTAAGGATAGCTATGTAAATGTATTTTTCATCGGGGCTCCACGTTACAGAGGTGAGATAATGATCTTTAGGCTCGCCCGTTTGCAAAGTCACTGTCTTGCCCGAATTGGGATAATAGACATTCAGCGTTACCTGGTGAGATGTTCCTCCTGCCATAGGATACTTAATGATATCGGCCCTGGCCGGGGTTTCCCCCCACCTTATGATAGGGTAATCATTTACCATGGTTTGGTCCATGCGGTAATAAGCAAGATAATTTCCTTTGGGGGAGAAAAATATGCCATGATCTATGCCAAATTCATCCCTGTGCACCGATTGGCCGCAGATGATGTTTTTATTCTCCTCTTTAGTCACCTGCACCTTGTTATTATCACCGGTAGCAAGCCAGAGATTATTTTCAACAGTATAAGCAAGTTTCCGGGTCTTGTTTTCTGCAGTAACATTTTCTGCCTTATCAGGTAAGCTCAGCCAATGCGACCAGTTAAACCCATTTGCAGCCAATATCCCTTTTTCTACATCCTTGCCATTTACAAAATACACATAGTCCTCGTCCATCCATTTCAAGGCAGGCAAAGATTTCAACTGCCCTTTTATGGCATCGTTCAGTTGTTCCAGCCTTAAAACCGTATCAGTTTTTCCTTTTGCCACATCCATGCTCACCCATGCCTCACCCTTGTTCGCCACCTGCCAGAACCTGTCATTGCCGGGTTCCCAGCTTGGCTGTTTTACACTTTGAGGGGCCAAAGTAGTCGTCATGCCATTAGTTGCCTCCGCCATTGTAAAAAGCCTGCTTTGTGCAAAAGAGTGGAAAGATAAAACTAAGGCTGCCATCAGCCCGCAAATGGATCTGTTATGTATCATGAATGTAATATTAACAAAAAAGGGACTAAAAAATAATCCCCCTTTTTATAACGCCCTCAATTTCCTGCGAACAGATAATTCACTTCGCACAAGCCCCTCGTAGTGATACATCCGAGAATTAGGACCGGCATTATAAAGATTGCGTTAAGAACTCCTCTCATTGAGGCAATTGAAAAAACTTTATGAACGAAATAAAA
>CAIYVS010000110.1 GCA_903929655.1 uncultured Bacteroidota bacterium
ATCATTATAATGATATTATGGTATTGTCATATAATGGAGAGGGACAAAGAGAGTGGGGAACGATCATACCTAAAACGCAATATTCGCAGGAGGATGGAGGATTATTTTCATCTTATGCTTTGTTGAATACGGGAGGTACGCTTGCATTTTTATTTAATGATTTCAACAGTACTCATTCCCGTATACAAATGGGGGCTGTGGATGAGCTTGGCAAGCTGCAAATGCACTCATTTACAGCAGAAGGAAATGATTACCCGGATTGGATACCAAGGTCGGCAAAACAGGTTGCTTCGAGAATAATGGTGGTGCCATGTTTACACAAGAGGCAAATTTGCTTCGCCAAAATTGTATTTTAGCCAAAAATCAGTAAGTGCTGCAATTAATTAAGAATAATAATCCCTTTACTGTTATCATATTATTGATCCTTACTTTACTGCTGAAGCTGGGGGTATTGATGCATCCGCATGCGCCTGTGGAGTTGCCTGGATTTTATCTTTATAACTGGCTCCTGTATTTGCTGAAAGCTGTATTTCATGAAAGTGCTTTCGGGTATACATTTTTTGGTGTGGGTATGGTTTTTTTACAAGCGCTGTATATTAACAGAATAGCAGCCAAACATAAATTGTTTAGCAGGCCAACTTATATACCTGCTTTTGTTTATTTGTTGCTTACTTCACTCTTTCCGCCCTGGAATTATTTTAATGCTACTTTAATAATAGTTTGGTGCGTGCTGGGTGGAATGGATATATTGCTTGGGTTTAACCTGGCAAACCTGCCGAGGAAACGAATATTTAATGCAGGTTTTTTCTTTGCGATGGCGGCCCTTTTCCAGTTTTCTCTTACAGCTTATCTTGCGTTGTTGATAATTGGCATTTTTATGCTGAGGTCTTTTAACCTGGGGGAGTGGGTGGTGGCGCTGATGGGTTATTTCACACCGGTCTATTTTTTTGCAGGTGCTTTATTCATGGGTGATAAATTGAGTTTGTTCCCTAAATGGATACATATAGGCAAATCGATACCTGTTCATATTACTTCTCCTGCTTATTTTACTGTTTTAATATTGGGTTTGATCACTTTGCTGGTTTGCGGACTGTATGCGATGCAGTTGCAATTGCCTAAATTCAGCATTTATATAAGGCGTAACTGGGCTGCGATCCTTATATATTTTATTATTTCTATAGTTATAGGTGTTGGTACTGATAAAATAGTACAAAGCGGATGGTTAATTGTTATACCGTCTTTATGTTTTGTTATATCTACGGCTCTTTTACTTGAAAAGAATAAAGGGTTTAGTAATTTTATCCTTTATTTTTCACTGATTTTGGTAGTAGTTTGTCAATTGACAATAAATTAATAAAAAATGAAATTTGGAGTTATTGTTTTCCCGGGGTCTAATTGCGACCGAGATATGATGCATGCGTTGCGTGACGATCTGCAGCAGGATGTGGTTATGCTGTGGCATAAGGACCATGACCTGAGCATGTTTGGGCAGGATGATTGTATTGTATTGCCGGGAGGTTTTTCTTATGGTGATTATCTTCGCTGTGGTGCATTGGCCCGGTTTAGCCCTATGATGGAGCAGGTAATTGAATTTGCCAATAATGGGGGAAAGGTTTTTGGTGTGTGCAATGGTTTCCAGATACTTTGCGAGGCAGGATTGCTGCCGGGTGTGCTGCTGCAAAATGAGAACCAGCAATTTGTCTGTAAAAATGTGTTTGTAAAGAGTGCCAATACAAATAATATAATAGGGCGCAATGTGGGCGATAAGGTGCTGAAGATACCTGTGGCGCATGGTGAAGGCAGGTATTATGCTGATGCAGAAACCCTGGAACAACTGAACAAAAACCAACAGGTAGTGTTCCGTTATTGTGATGAGAGAGGTGAAGTGCATATTAATTCGAACCCCAATGGTGCAATCAATAATATAGCGGGTATTTGTAATGCCGGACGTAATGTGTTTGGCATGATGCCGCATCCTGAGCGTGCCAGCAGCAGTGTGCTGAGCAATATAGACGGCCAACATATTTTGCAGGCTTTCACTTATATGAACTAGGAATTTACCCTTATTTAAAACACGATTTCGTTCAATGAAGTATTTATTTGGTGCAGTACTGTTTTTATCGATGCTCTTTACTTTTACGGTGGCTCCTGCGCAGGTGCCGGACCCTACAAAGTGGACTTATGAAGCCAAAAAGAAAGGCGGCAGTGAATATGAAATTGTTTTTCACCTGGTTTTGAAAGAGGGCTGGCATATATGGTCTATAACGCCGGGCGGGGATGGGACTTTGATACCACCAACGTTCACATTTGATAAAAATGAGAAGGTGCAATTAAAGGGAACGATGAAACAATCCGGTAAGTTGATAAGTAAGGTAATGGAGGGAATTGATGGTAAAGTGAATATGTTTTCCGGTAAGATAGATTATATACAGGATGCGGTAGTGAGCGGCCCTACGAAGCTGACAGGCAAACACGAATACCAGGTTTGCAATGAAATGATGTGTTTACCACCAAAGGACAAGGATTTTGTGATAGAGATAGGGAAGTAGTAATAGATAAAATGTTAAATGTCATGAGATAGCCCGGCGATTGACAATAATAAATAGAT
>CAIYVS010000111.1 GCA_903929655.1 uncultured Bacteroidota bacterium
AAATCAAAAATAAAAGAACCTTCATATTGTCAGTTTAAATTCTTTTATTCAAAATTGAACTGTCTTGTTTATTATGCAGTTTTCTTAAGCAATTCCTGTTTGACTTCTTCCCAGTCCAAGGCATTGGATGGATTGATTTCATAAGCAGTGATGCGCTCATTTAATATGACTTTGTGTTCTTCATCAATGCCCTCTTCATAATCCAGGTCAAGAAGCTTCTTTATAGCCTTTAATAACCATTCGTCATGTACCTGCATGATCTCGTTGATTATTTGCTTTTTCTCTAATTCAATATTCATAAGCTGAATTATTCTATGACAACAATACAAATTTAACGATTTTTATCATTTATAGGCTTTAAATAAGGGTGGCTCACATCACTTTTTCCCTTAAATTGCAGCTAGCGCGAAACATATGAATAATTACGACTGGCTTATATCCCGTTTAGATGCATTTATTCGCAAATACTATGCAAACCAGGTCATCAGGGGAACATTAATATTCCTTAGTTGCCTGCTGGCATATGTACTTGCAGTAAGTGTAAGTGAATATTTCCTTTATCTGCCTGTATGGATGCGTATAGGCATCCTTTCTGTTTTCATATTACTGGGTGGTTCATCACTTGTAGTATGGGTTATCATACCACTTGCCAAAATGGCCCGTTTGGGCAAACTGATATCCCACGAGCAGGCTGCCGGAATTGTGGGCAGGCATTTTGCCGAGATAAATGATAAGCTACTGAATATTCTGCAACTAAAAAACCACGCCGACCCTCATGCCAGTCGTGAATTAATAGAAGCCAGTATAGACCAAAAGGCAAAACAATTATCCGTGGTGCCATTTAGCTCTGCAATAGACTTTTCTAAAAACAAAAGATATCTGCCTTTTTTACTTCCTGTTCTTTTAATAGGCATATTTATACTTGTTGCTGCACCCAATGTTTTTAAAGATGCATCCAGCCGTTTATTACAACCTACAAAGACATTTGAGAAACCTGCTCCTTTTCAGTTCATTATCACTACCCCATTGCAGGCAATCCGTAATGCAGATTTTATATTAAAAGCCGAAACTAAAGGCAATGCCTTACCAGCAGAAATGTATATCGAAATCGGTTCTGAGCGCATTCCTATGCAAAGCCTGGAACAACATAGTTTTGAATACACTTTCAGAAATATTACTGACGCAGTAAATTTCAGATTTTATGCTGCAGGCTATTACTCCCAGCCATATATTCTGAAAGTAGTTCAGAAACCCATATTAAAATCCTTCAAGGTACAGCTAAACTATCCCGCTTATATTGGCAAAAAGGATGAAGTGCGCAATAGCCTGGGTGATATGACCCTGCCTGTTGGCACAAAAGTGAACTGGATATTCATGACGGAGCATACAGATGAAGCTGATTTGCGTTTAGGGGATGGAGAAGCAATTACTTTGCCCAAAAACCTGTCATTATTCGGTTACAATTACCAGTTCATGAATGACACATCTTATACATTCATTCTGCGCAATAAGCAGGCCTCTGTTGCTGACAGTTTTCATTATATGGTGCAGGTAATTCCAGACCAATACCCGGTGCTGCAGGTACAGGAATTCAAGGATAGTGTATCAGGCAAACAGATATTGCTTAATGGCACTGCGGGCGATGACTATGGTGTAAGCAAAGTACTATTCCATTATGATATCAGCGATTCAAGAAATCAACCAGTATCAAATAAAAGCACTGCGCTCAATATCACCGCTGGGCCGTTAACTAATTTCCAGTATTATTTCGACATCCAAACCCTTGACCTTAAACCCGGGCAAAAGCTCACTTATTATATTGAGGCATGGGACAACGATGGCATACATGGCAGCAAGACCACCCGCAGTGAAGTGATGAGCTATAAAATGTATGATGAAAAACAAATAGATTCTGCCATCAATGAAAACTCGCAGCAAATAAATTCAGGCATCAGCAACAGTGCCCAAAAAACACAACAGCTGCAGAGCGAAATAAAAGACATGCAAAGCAAGATGCTGCAAAGTGAGAATATGGACTGGGAGCAGCAACAGTCTTTGCAGGAAATGACAAAAAAACAGCAACAACTGCAAAACCAGCTTGAAAACATACAAAAACGTTTTGATGAACAAAAGCAACAAAGCGAACAAAAACAATTCAGCCAGGACCTGAAAGACAAACAGGAAGAGATGCAGAAACAGCTGGATAATTTACTGAACAAAGAGCTGAAGGAACAAATGAAGAAGCTGCAGGACTTAATGAATAAGCTTAATAAAGAAGAGGCTTTTAAGGAAATGCAGCAAATGGAACAGGAAAACAAACTGTTTGATATGGACCTGAAACGCATGCAGGAGCTTATGAAGAAGCTGGAAATGCAGATGCGCATGGAGGATATGGCAAACAAACTGGATGAGCTTGCCAAAAAACAACTGGACCTGAAAAAAGAAACTGATAAGAACACAGAAAGCAAAAAGACCGATAATAAAAACAGCGCAAGCAAAGAAAATAAAGATGGGAAAGAGGCCGGCAAAAATGACAAAGACAGCCAGGGCTTAAAAAAAGAACAGGACAATCTCAAGAAGGAACTGGAAAAGACCATGAATGAAGATATGAAGGAGATGAGCAAGCTGAATGATAAGCTGGAGCAAAAACAATCTCTTGAAGATCCGAAAAGTGAAGGAAAGAAGGCTGAAGATAACATGCAGCAAAGTGAAGATCAGTTAGACCAGAACGAAAACAGCAAATCAAGCGAATCGCAAAGCAAGGCGGCTCAGAACATGAAGGATATGGCAAGCCAATTGAGGGAAGGTGCCGGGGGAATGAGCATGGAACAAATTGATATAGACATAAAGGCTACCCGGCAGATACTTACTAACCTTATCCGTTTGTCATTTGACCAGGAAGACCTGATGAACGCAAGCAGGGAAACATCTATTGCCAGCCAAACCTACTTAACTAATATACAGGAAGAAAAAAGGCTGCACAGCAATTCGCAAATGATACGGGACAGTTTATATGTCTTAAGTAAACGTGTAATTAAATTGGCTGCAAATGTGAACAAAGAAACTACAGACCTTGAAAAGAACATGTCGATGTCTGTAGATGCTCTTGAAAACAGGAGAGTTGGCGAGGCCATTACACGCCAGCAATATGTGATGACACATACCAACAACCTGGCGCTGATGCTAAATGAATTACTTGCCAATTTAATACAGCAAAAAAACGCCGGGCAACCATCCAGTGGTAGTTGCAATAATCCAGGTGGTAAAAAACCTAAACCCGGTGCAGGTAAACAATTGGCAGATATTATAACCCAACAACAACAACTGGGCAATGCTATGCAGCAAATGCAGAATGCACAGCAGAAAAAACAAGGACAGGGCGACAAACAAGGCGAAGGCAAAAAGCAGGGGCAGAAACCCGGTAGCGGCCAGGGAAACGGCAGTGCACAAGGCGACCCAAATAACCAGAATGAATATGGCGATGCTGAGCAATTGGCAAGACTTGCCCAGCAACAGGCGGCTCTGCGCAGGCAATTGCAGGAACTGAATTCTTTACTTAACAGTAAGGGCATGGGCAATGCCAAAAACCTACAAGAAATCCAGCAAAAAATGGATAAGAATGAAACAGACCTCGTAAACCGCCGCCTGAGCAATGAACTGCAAATGCGCCAGAGGGAAATCCTTACACGTTTATTAGAAGCCCAGAAGTCATTGCGGGAGCAGGAGCAGGATGACAAACGCTCGTCCAACACAGCCAAAGAAATAAGCCGCCCGGTACCGCCTGAACTACTGAAATATATGCAGGACAGGCAACACATGCTGGAACTGTACAAAACAGTGCCGCCCCAATTAAAACCATATTACCGCAGCATGGTAGAACAGTATTTTCAAACAATAGGAAAGTAATCCGGGTTTTTCCCAGGATCTGTAGAACCCGGCAAGTGATTCTATTAGGTTTATTGGATATATTGTTTCATTGAATCAATAGAAATATCACCAGTAAAAGTTTTGATAAGCTTACGATTTGGATCATAGACATTTATCTGGGGCAAACCCTGGTAGAGGAATATCTTATCGGTTAGTAAAGTGCTATCAAT
>CAIYVS010000112.1 GCA_903929655.1 uncultured Bacteroidota bacterium
CCTGAAGTGCTTGTGTTTAAATAATAAGAAACCCGGCTGATCAATGTACCGTTGGCCTGGTAATATCCATCAGAACCTATAAAAAGATCCGGTTTGCCATCTTTATTAAAATCAAATAACTGCGGATAAGCTGCTGTACCAAGATCTATCGTTTGGTCAATAAGGAAGGTATCAGACTGGAACGACCAGGAGGGATTATTGGGAGTGGAATTATTTTTATAAAACCATATACACCTGTAATTTTCGGCCTGTGTATTGGGCGATATCAGCAGGTCCTTTTTACCGTCCTGATCTATATCTACGTTAAAAGCAGCAGGCCATACCGGCAGATCAATAATATTGCCATTACTTTGCCACATAGTATCCTGCGACACCATGCTGTCAGGCCCGCCATTTTGTATCCTGCCATTCAGCAGAAATGTCATTTGATTATAGGATATACTACCATCCAGGTAGTCATAATCACCATCCATATCATAATCAAAAAGGCAAGGTGTATTGCCTGAGTGATTTTTCTTATTGGCATTTTTAGGAACAAGTATAAGATTGCTATTATCACAAGTTACTCCAAGCGTATGTGTACGATACCAACCCTGGAATACCTTACCCCAGCACTGGTCCCATAATTTTATCTTGAAACTGTCTAAGGGTAACCCTTCTTCCACGCTCACATTCCTGTACCAATTCATATATCCGCCTAATACATCGTATGAAACGATATCCAGGTCCCCATCATTATCTACATCTACAATTGCAGGTATATCTCCGGGATTATTGTAGGCGTTAACATTATCTACAGAATCACTCTTATAGTTCTTATAATAAAGACGTTTATAAAAATTGAAACACAATTCATTCTTGCTGTTATAATACCCCCTGTAGATCATAAAACCAATTGCGCTTTCCTGCGTAAATAAATCAGGAATGCCATCTTTGTTATAATCTGCCAGGACCATATAATCAGTCACAGGTGGAAAATTCAATTCATATTTAGGGTCGTAAACGTATTTGGGGTTTCCGGCACTGCCTTTATTAATAAAAACCCTCACCTCGCTCCATGTTTCAAAAACCACCAAGTCCTGTAATCCATCATTATTAACATCTCCCATAGAAAATTGAGGCTTGTTAAAACCTCCGCTCCATGCCATCACCTGCTCGTGGCCCGATTGGTCATATACTTTTACACTGGTATCAGAGGTAAATACAGGCCCTTCAGATTGGGCACTTGCAGTGCTTATCTTCAGCAAGGCTATAAATAGTAAAAGTAATTGGGTTTTGAGTCTCATATTAAAAATTTTGTATGCAAATTTACGTAAAAATGCATTCTGAATAAAGCTAAGACGTAAGATTCCTTATATTAAGACATAAAATGTTCAAAAAAAGTTGGGTTTTTATTTTTAAAAAGGAGAATCAGCCTCATTATAAAAATGCTTGTAAAGGGCAAGACCTATGCAAAACAGCAGTATGTTTTACATACTACTGTTAAAAATTGAAAAAATTTACCTGATAAGTATAAAGCGACTATATGCTTTAGCGTTGCCGGATTGTAATTCACAGATATAAACACCAGGAGCAAGTGATGAAACTGGAATTCTCGCCTGTTTTTTTGCTGATGCTGTAGCCGTTGAAATCACTTGTTGCTCTTGCATATTATAAATGTTTATCTGCACATTGGGCAAAGCAAAAGCATCATTCCATGATATATTAATTACATCATTTGCCGGATTCGGGTAAATATTGATTTGGGCTGTTTGATTTCCCTTGTTAATATTGGGAACACCTGTAACTGGTGTTTGCTTATAAATCTTCGCACCTCCATAAACATCACCTACTATCATTTCATATTTTCCATCGCCGTCTATATCCCCTACAGTTGGTGCAGATCTGAATCCTAAATAAAATACTTTGGGGAGAACATTGCCGGTATCCCATGAATATTTATAATAGTTAAACATGGTATCAATATCTGCATATATAGAATCTATCATGGTGAAATAAACGTTTGCGCCCGTGTCTGCATTCTGAAAATTATCATAACGATATAAATATCCGGAACTGCTACCCATCAAAATATAATCTTTACCACTACTGTCTAATTTACCAATAAAAGGTGTGCTGTAATTGCCAATTACATAATTAGGATCAGACCTTGCGTGCCCAAGTTTCGGGTTTGCCAACCGAAACTTCAACTGGCCGGCTACTGTACTTACATTACGGTAAAAACGTAAAAAACCTGTATTTTCTCCGATAATAATATCGGGTTTACCATCCTTGTCCATATCGTAAACAAAAGGAGCTGCATTTGCAGGTACAGAAATAGGAACATTATTTATGTCAACAAACGTCTGTTGCGTCATCTGGAATTGAGGCTGTATATTATTGCCCGTGGCTGTATTCTTAAAAAAGCTAAGTGTTCCATCAGTATGCCCTATCACCATATCAGAAACACCATCATTATCCAGGTCGCCAAAAGCAGGTGCTATACCTTTAAAACCATAAGTGACTCCCAGTCCCAAAAAATCTTTGGTTTGTAAAGTAAAGGAAGGATTGCCGGGAGTACTTGTATTCAAATAGTAAGACATACGGCTAATCAGCGAACCATTAGCCTGTGAATATCCATCTGAACCAATAAAAAGATCAGGTTTGCCATCTTTATTAAAATCAAATAATTGGGGATATGCAGCGAAGCCAATATCTATTGTTTGGTCCACCAGAATGGTATCCGATTCAAATGACCATGAAGGATGATTGGGTGTTGAATTATTTTTATAAAACCATACACAACGGTAATTTTCACCATCAACATTAGGAGATACCAGTAAATCTTTTTTACCATCCTGGTCTATATCAACATTAAATGCAGCCGCCCAGGTAGGGAGGTTAATAATAGTACCATTACTTTGCCACATAGTATCCTGGTAAACCATACTGTCATGAGGTGCATTTGCATGTCCGGGGCTGATTCTTCCATTCAGAAGAAATGTCATCTGGTTATAATACATACTTCCATCCAGGTAATCATAATCTCCATCCATATCATAATCAAAAAGACAAGGCGTATTACCTGAATGGGTTTTCTTATTTGCATCTTTAGGAACAAGTATAAGATCAGAATTATCACATGTTACACCAAGCGTATGAGTACGATACGAGCCCTGGAAAACCTTACCCCAACATTTATCCCATAGTTTAATCTTAAAACTATCGCAAGGTAATCCTTCTTCTGCCCTCACATTCCTTTACCAATTCATATACCCGCCTTGTATGTCATAAGATACTATATCAAGATCCCCGTCATTATCAACATCTACAATTGCAGGTATATCTCCCGGATTATTATATGCATTAACATTATGAACAGTGTCGCTCTTTAAATTTTTAAAATAAAGAGCCTTATAAAAAGTAAAGCATAATTCACTATCGCTATTATAATACCCTGTATAAATCATAAAAC
>CAIYVS010000113.1 GCA_903929655.1 uncultured Bacteroidota bacterium
TGCAAACAGCAAAATCAACTGGCAGTTCACCAACGCGGATGCAAGAATAAAGCTAAAAAGACTTTATCCGTCATTACAGAATTAACTTAACACTAGTACTGTATGTCCACCCGCAAGTAAAAATATTATCATAAGGATCACTGGCAACACCACTGCCCCCGTCTGCATTAGCACCTCCAAAATAAGTAGCCCATAGCAAATTGCCGGCGCCGCTGAATTGTGCAAGGAAGGCATCTTCTGCTCCTGCAATGTTTGGCTGGTAGGCATTTGAAGTGGCTATATTGTTGGTACTGTTAGTATAACCGGAAATAAAAACTTGTCCAAAAGAATTGCAAGCGACCCCTCCGCCCCATTCATCGCCGGTTCCTCCATAGTAAGTTCCCCATTGCCTGTTACCAGCGCTATCAAATTTCACAAGGTATGCATCATAGGTACCGCTTAAATATATTTGGTATGCATTAGGAGACGCTATATTGTTGGTACTATATGTGTAACCGGCCAGAAATACATTGGCACTGTCATCGCAGGTAATGCCATCGGTCCATTCTGTGCTATTGCCACCATAATATGTTGCCCAAACGATTGAACCCCCTGAAGTGAATTTTGCTACATAGCTATCAAAACCTCCGCCTGAAGAAGTTTGAAAAGCGTTGCTGGTAGCGATATTGGAAGTTGCGCAGGTGGTGCCACAAATGTAAACATTCCCGGCCCCATCGCATGCTACATCATCTCCATAATAAGCACTGCTGGCACATGAGCCTCCAAAATAGGTGCTCCACTGAATAGCGCCAGTGCTACTGAATTTTGCAAGGTACTGATTCCAGGTACCAATAAGAGAGGCCTGGTAAGCCGAAGTAGTTGCAATGCCGGAGCTACTACTGCTCCATCCGGTCAAGTAAACATTTCCGGATGGATCGCAGCTTACACCAGTACCATATTCAGTTCCCGCACCTCCAAAAAAAGTTGCCCACAATAAACTGCCTGAGGGATCAAATTTTGCCAAATACGCATCTTCATTGCCTGCATTGGATGTTTGGTATGCACCTGCGGTAGCCAAGCCAGCCGGAGTGCCACTTACCTCTCCCGTAATATAAACATTACCTGAAGGATCACAAGCGATCCTGTGACTTCCCCAATAGGAGGATGTATTATTGCCATAATAATAAGTGCCCCATTGTATATTACCTAAATTGTCAAATTTAGCAAGGAAAGCAAAGTTACCGCTTACATAGGAACTGAGATAGCTACCGGTAGTTGCAATATTGCTGGTACTACTGGTATACCCGGCGATATATACATTAGCACTTGGGTCGGTCGCCAGGCCCTCAGCCCAATCATATCCGCTGCCGCCAAAATAAGTGGCCCAGGCCAAGGCGGGATCTATGACCAATGTATTTTTATTGTTGTAGTTATCTGCGCTAAAACTTAAAATATTATCTTTTAGAACAAAGGAAGATGTGATTTTTTCATTGCTTTCTTTTTCACAAGTATAGGGTGATTGTTCTGTAATATTTCCGAATGGTGTTTTTGCGCTGAGGCTTCTATCTTTATTAAGGGACAAACTGGTAGTGCCATTGTATTGCAGTTTGATGTCGTTTACATTTCCTCCGGGATGGATAATAAAGTCGTATTTAAGGGCCTCACCCCGGCCCTCTCCAAGGGAGAGGGAGGTGTTTTCAGAAGGAGAGGAAATATAGAGCACCCAATCAATATTGGGGTAAATGTTTTTGTAGGTTATTTTTTTATAAGTATGTGTTTTTGTTCCCTTGCCACCAACACGTGACATGAAATAGTTTTCGGTATAATTCTGTTTTTCATCTGTTATTATTTCGGCATTGGGGTTTGAGTTTAGGAGGCTTACATCCATGCGATAGGTGGAAACAGAATCCTCTTGCAATAGACTAGTGTCCATATTTGCGTGAGATTGCTTCGTTCCTCGCAATGACGCGAGTGAAGATTTAGTCCATTGATAATGCAGTTTCCCGTTACCTATAAAAATATTCAGACCTTTGCTTGCTGATATTTTGAATTGGATATCGGTTCTTGATTTGCCAAACTGGTCTGTGATCTGGCCTTTATTTTCTATAAAACACAGACTTTTATTGTTTGCAA
>CAIYVS010000114.1 GCA_903929655.1 uncultured Bacteroidota bacterium
ATACTTAATTAAAATTTAAAATAAAGTAAGCACCTACAAAGTGATGATTTACAATAAAATATAATGTATATTCAATCTGCAGTTATCGGGAATTTTTCAATAAAAAGTGTCTGCATTGCCTAAATAGAAATAGGCTGCTCCGTATTGGAACAGCCTATTTTATAAAAGATAAACTTTCTTATTTAGTAACTGTGAGACGTTGTGTAACAACAGTACCATCAATGTGCATTACCACATTATATATTCCGGCAGCAAATTCTGCAGTGCGAATTTCAATATTCTGTCCGCCTGCGCTCATTTTTTGATTTGCGATAGTATTTACCACTCTACCCAAAGCATCAATAAGTTCTATCTGTACATCTGATTCTTTTGTAAGATTAAATGTAAGTGTAGCCTGGTCTTTAGCAGGGTTAGGATAAACCGCAACGTTTATTGTCGCTGCAGTAATAGTCTCAACACCTGAAGGTGCACCTGCACGCAGGTTTACATTATCCAGGAAAAGAAAATTACCACCACCTGTAGTTTCCTTAAATGCAATAATTGCATTGGCTGGTACAGAACTTACATCAAGGCTGTAAAATGCCCACTCAGAATTAGTTGTTGGAAGGAAACATCCTGCGCAAGTGCTGGTATTGGTGATTGGCGATACCGGAGCTGTTGCCAGGTTGGCGCCTGATTTGTTCCATACTGAAGTCCATGTACCACCGCAATCTGCAGAATACACTACGTCAAGAGCATCTGTGTTGGATGTTGTCTGTTGTGCATAAGCAACATAGAAATCAAGAGCAGTTTGTCCTGACATAGTTGGTGTTGGCATAGTAAGCAACATACTTTCTCCCGCAGTAATACCTGGGTTACTGATATACTCTGCATAAACGCTGCCATTATAACCAATATTGGTAGTTGAAGAACCACTCCATACATCATTCCATTGGTCGCCATTAGAATTAGGTATTGCATGCCATGTACTTGGCAGATAAGTAGGAGCTTCAAAACCAGAGCTGATAGGCAATGCATTTCCATTAGCCTGGAACCAAAGACTGCCACTGGTTGAATTATTTCCTAAATTTTCGTCACCTGCAACATCAATTGAATCGTAGATAATATGAGAGCCTGCACCTGTAAGCGCTAAGCCATTAATAGTAACATTGGTAGTAGCACCTATGGCCAAAGAACCTGTCCATGGTTGTGATACCCATGAACCATTATCTATTTTGGTGTAGATGGTTGCAGCAGTTAAAGTATTAGTGCTGCCAACATTCTTTAAAGTTAATGTAGCAGAAGTTGTAGTACCATTAGGACCACAAATATCATTCAGGCTGGCCATTGTAACACTCATATCTGTTGGCACACCGGGAAGTGCACTAGATTTAGCAGCCTGTGCCACAGTCATATTTGTTGGTACAGTACTTAAATCATTTTGTATCCACACAACCATAAAAGGACTGCCGGATTTATCTACATAAGAAGGAACAGCTCCTGTAATAGTATAATTAGTAGTAGTACCACTCGTCCAGCTTGCAGATATGCTTGTACCATTAGCATCTGGATACATAGCACGAACTACATTTTCAAAATTTTTCTCTCCATTATTGCCAGGAGGTGTTGCCCAGTCTACAGTTTCAGTTAAGGCTACACGAAGTTTTACGGTGCCACTGCTAGGTGCATATGCACTTACAGCATGTACCTGGATTGTTGTTACGACAGAATCATAAGTACTGTTCCATGCTGCTGTAGCAGTTATAGTAAACGGAGAAGCTACATTATAGTTCGAGTCAATATCTGCCTGTACAAGATAACCGGGATGGCCAGGACTGGATGCTGTCTGGTGTTTAACCATTCCGTCCATGCGGCCGTAAGGTGCAAAAGGCACACTGTAATAAGTTATCCTGTTATCCGTTACAGGCTTGTCCTGGTAATAAAACTGGCCTGCGCTTGGAATAGGCGACATGTATTTGATCATGATTGCCTTGGATGTGTTGGCGCTCATAAGCGTCCACAAACCCGGGTTGGTTGAAGCACATGGTCCGCAGTTTTCACCCGTAAACTCTTCAAACAGTACGAACCTCTGCTGGGCATTTATAGCGGACGAGCACATAGCAAGGGCCGCCAGGGAAAGTAAAATTTTTTTCATTTTTTAGTTTTTAAATAATAAATAGATATGGCACTTGAATATGGCAAGTTAAGAAAAATAACATTAATATAAAGAAAGTAGAAAAATATTTTACTGACCACCATCAAAATATAGAAATAATATATACGAATTTCTATTTTGGGAGTTTTAAATCATAAATTATTTATTACATTTGAAAACATCATAAAACAATTCAAGCTTTTATTTCACTTAAATCACTAAAAAATGAGAATGAAATTTATTCTTAGTGCAGCATTATTACTATCTGCAGGTTCATATGCGCAAACACCCGTTTCTACCAGTGGACACAAATATGTTTTAATTGAAGAAATAACAGGCGCATGGTGTGGATTTTGCCCCGACGGCAAAACCGTTCTCGACCAGGTACTTGCAGCACAACCCTATGCCATTGGGGTTTCTTTTCATGATACCGCATTGGGATGGCCACCATCGTCTTACGAAAACCTGGCATGTCCTAACGGACACACCTTTGTCTATACACCAGGCTATCTGGGCTCCAACGGGGGCTTTCCTTGCGGAACAATTGACTGTGTGCCGGGATCAGACAATTATGTGGGCCAGAACAGGAGCTTGTGGCCTTCGGAAGTTTCCAACCGCCTTAGCGCTGCGCCTATGTTCGATATAACAATGAGCCACTCCTTTGTGCACTCTACCAGGACCATTACTATAAATGTAACTGCAAAAGCTTTAGCGGCTATAACAGGCGATTACAATATGAATGTTTTGGTTACCGAAGATAGCATACCAAGTGTGGCACCGAATGGAACGGGCGGCAATTTACAACACAGCTATTTGTATAATAATCCGGGACAACCATATTATATGAGAGGCTACGTAATAAACCCAGGCGCAGTTTGGGGTTTACCTAGCGATACTACCGGCTATTATCACGACCTGGTAGTAAAAGAAATGCTGGGCAGTACCTGGGGCACTACCGGAATTATAGCTACCAATGCACCATCCGGCGGCACCTATACCAAAACGTATACCTATGTGGTACCTGCTTCTTATTCATTAAAACACATCAAACTCACCGCAATCATACAGAAAAACGATGCCGGCAATGCAAACGACAGGCCAATAGCCAACTCCATACAGGCAAAACTGGATACAACTGCTGTTTCATCTGTAGCACAAATCAATCCAAGTGATCTGAATCTTGAAATTGCCCCTAACCCAGCTACCAATCTGATTCATGTAAAAGCCTTTGGCGCCAATTTCACAGATACCAAAATTACTATCGACAATGCAATTGGGCAGACCGTTTTTTCTAAAGACTTTACAACCAATTCAAATCTCTTCAACGAGAATATTTCTCTTTCAAATTTGAGCAATGGTATTTACTTTGTTAATTTCTTTAGTGAGGGCCTAAAGACAAGTAAAAAAATTATCGTAAGTAAGTAGAAAACTAAACAGTTTCATTTTTCAATAAAAAAAATGGCGTCAAAAAAATTGACGCCATTTTTTTGCGTATCTTTCTTGCTTATGCATTCCCTGGTTTGCGTTTTTCTTTTTCTGCCAGTATCACCGGCATCGCCTCTTCAAATATTGACATGATTTCACTGAAGATGTTTTTTATTTCCTCCTTGTCACCATGGTTCTTTGCAAGCATTTCTATCCGTCCCAATTTATCAAACATATCCCTTACCCTCACCACGCTCACACTCGATTTAAGAAAGTGTGCCTGCTTATAAGTAGCTTCCCAATCATCCGTATCAGAAATCAGTGTGTCCAGCTTCCTGAGGCCCTCCGGCATCGTATTTAAGAATATGTCGATCACATCGTTTATATAAACCGGGTCCTCGTCCGAGATCTCGTAGAGGAAGCTGAAATCTACAATTGGTTTTTCCATATCACTTTTTGCTTGTATGTCCTGAGAAATTTCTGTTTTATCCCTATTTTTTGTAACTTTTAATATCTGCCGGTACAGGTCATTCGGCTCAAATGGTTTAGATATAAAT
>CAIYVS010000115.1 GCA_903929655.1 uncultured Bacteroidota bacterium
CAGTTAATAAGTCTCAAAATATTATTGTCCACTATAACGGCCTTGAAATTAAATTAAAATGGAATGGTATTACTGGCAACGTTTCCTACATTTCAAGACAGGGATTTCTTGATAACGATTATGACCCAGCCTTTGACAACGATGATATATTTATTCGAGAATCTACATCTAAAATATTTCAAGTACCTTTAAATACTTTTGCAACAATTGATTTTGTACCTATAAGAAGGGGTTTTACTAAACCTTATTTTAGCCCTGTCCCATTACAATCTCAAATTTCAACAGAAGATGAAATTGCAACATTATTGTCACTTGACCGTGATTTAGCTGGCCAGGTTGCACATTATTTAGAAAAGATTGTTGATAGAACTTTTTCTGTTTACACAACTCCCGGTACTGCTAATTTCTATTTGCAAACAAGGGATAAAAAGAATGGATTTACTTCCGATTTGGTAAATGAGGGTTTGGGAACTAACCAATTGGTTACAATTTTAGCCAAAGTCTTGCAGAAGAAGAATAAATTTATTTGTATTGATGAGCCTGAGATACACTTGCATCCTACCATTATTGATAAATTGGTTTCTGTTCTGATTGAAATTGCTGAACATGAAGAGAAGCAGTTTTTAGTTTCTACCCATAGCGAACATTTCATTAATTCCTTGCTTAGTAAAGTAGTGAAAAAAGAGATCAGCAACGAAGACATAAAGGTATATTATTTACAGAAAGACAGAAAAGAAACAAAGGTTGAAGCCCAGGCAATTAATGCTGATGGACAGATAGAAGGTGGTTTGAAAAATTTCTATGCTTCTGAATTGAACAATCTAAAGACATTCTTTAAAATAACTGAATAAGAATGGACTTTGTTGTTAATGAATGGCTACCCGAATATTTCAGGCCGGACGCATCCCAGGAAGAAAAAATATTACTCGAAACTTTTTTGCAAAAATTCATGCAAAAAGAAGATAGGATTTTTGTAAAACAACCAAGTGAGTTTTTGAACAAAATTTATAGATACGCAAAATTATATCAAACTAATAGCAAGGTATATTCTCTGATTGTTCTTTTCATCAATTTAGTATTAAGAGATAGCCGCAGATGTGTTTTTGTAAATGACGACATAATTTTATTGCCAGAGCAACTTCAGGTAAAATTACAAGAAGGTAATTATGCTAGTGACACATACCTGTTTGAAGCCGCTTCAATAACAGAAAATAAAGTTATAATTACAACGGATGTCAGGTTAAGAAATCATCTTCGTGATATATCTGAATATCACGTTACTCTTCTCAAAGATTTTATTGCCGACTATTAAACTGTTAAACATTTGTTAGAAGCCGCGTGAAACATTGTTCCACGCGGCTTTTGCTTAACATTAAGGTAATGTACAGTTAACATGGAGGTTATATAAAAGTTGTCCCTTTGTATAACCAAATGCTGCATCGTAGCAACGTATAATGGCAAAAAGAGAAGTGGATATAGTGGTGCTGTCAGACATTCATTTAGGTACTTATGGTTGTCACGCTCACGAACTACTGCAATACCTGAAAAGCATCAAACCCAAGGCGGTAGTTTTAAACGGCGATATCATCGACATCTGGCAATTCAGCAAACGTTACTGGCCCGCAACCCACATGATGGTAGCCAAGCACCTCATAGGGCTTATTGCTAAGGAGGTTCCCGTGTATTATATCCCCGGCAATCATGACGAGATGCTGCGCAGGTTTAAGAATTTTCAGCTCGGCAGCCTTAAAATAGCCAATAAACTTTCCTTAAAGATCAACAACGAAAAGCTTTGGATTTTTCATGGTGATGTATTTGATGTGGTAATGCAAAAAGGACGCTGGCTGGCAAAACTGGGTGCTATAGGTTATGACCTGTTGATACTCATTAACCGCTTCGTGAACTTCATATCAGAAAAGATGGGACGCGGCAAGATATCACTTTCTAAAAAAGTTAAAAACAGTGTAAAAAGCGCTGTTAAATTCATTAACAATTTTGAAGGCACAGTTTGCGATATAGCTGCAGAAAACAAATACCAGTACGTTATCTGCGGGCATATACACCATCCCGAAATAAAGACCGTGGAAACCAAACACGGTTCGGTAGTATATATGAACTCTGGCGACTGGATAGAAAATCTTTCATCGCTGGAGTATGCGGATGGCAAATGGTCATTATATAGCTATGCAGATGACCTTGTGGCGCAAAATATAGATATTAACAAAAAGAAACAGGAAAAAGAGAATGCCAAATCACTTATGGCAAGCCTTTTGCTGGAGTTAAATATAAAACCAAATCTGCCGCCTATTCTCAACGATCTACCCGGCTCTATTGAAGCAGCCTGATAAAAATGAAACCAGTGAAAATTTTATTTGCAATACAAGGCACAGGAAACGGACATTTAAGCCGTGCGCGCGACGTATATCCCGAATTGATAAAACATGGGGAAGTGGATGTATTGATAAGCGGCATACAGGCAGACGTTGCAGTGCCATTCCCGGTGAAATATAAACTGTACGGAATGAGTTTTATTTTTGGCAAAAAAGGCGGGGTTGACCTGCTTGAAACAACCAAAAAACTAAAACTTTTTAAACTCATTTCCGATATCAGGAAACTACCTGTTGAGAACTACGATATCGTTATTAACGATTTTGAACCCGTTTCTTCATGGGCTTGTAAAATGAAGAATAAGCCCTGCATTTCATTAAGCCATCAATGTGCTGTGCTGAATGAAAATGCACCACAACCCGAAAAAACAGACTGGAAAGGCAAAACAGTATTGAAGTATTATGCCCCTGTTACCGATGCGTATGGCTTCCATTTTAAAAGCTATGCACCTAATATATTTACGCCCGTTATCAGGAAAGAAGTAAGGGAACTGAGCCCGGTTAACGATGGGCATTATACCGTTTACCTGCCAGCATACGACGATGCAACTATTGTAAAACACCTGTCGAGATTTGAGAATGTGCAGTGGCAGGTTTTTTCAAAACACAATAAAGATGCCTAGAGAGATCGGAAGAGCGTCGTGTAG
>CAIYVS010000116.1 GCA_903929655.1 uncultured Bacteroidota bacterium
AATTCTCTAGTGAACTCAATTCTGAATTTTAATGTATAAAGCAATGAATATTACATATGATAATTAAATTAAATATTTATTAGATTTTATTTTGAATCTGAATATGACATTGCTCATGTTCCTATATGCACAAAGTCATTGTTTTGAAAACCCTCGGTTGCTAATTTCACACTATAATTTGATGAAATAATGTTTAAACAGCATTTAGTAACCCATTTGAAATTTTGAAAAAACAAACAATATGCCTGAAAACGACATTACAAAACCAGTAGACCTTACTACCCACTCAGAAGGTACTGGTGCCTTAAGATCAAGACGTCCGGTTTATATGGATTTTATGCCACCTTGTAACAGCGCTTGTCCAGCTGGTGAAAATATTCAGGGTTGGATGGCATTTGCTCAAGCCGGCAATTATTTCGAGGCTTTTCAAACGATGATGGAAGACAATCCCTTCCCGGGAATCATGGGTAGGATTTGTGTAAAACCATGCGAAACCGGCTGTAACAGAAACCATATCGACGATACCGTAAATATTCATGCGGTAGAACGATTTATTGGCGATGAGGCAATTAAAAATAATTGGCAATTACGTACTAAAGTGCAACCTACCGGCAAAAGAGTTTTAGTTGTTGGTGCAGGCCCTAGTGGACTTTCTGCAGCCTACCATCTTGCAAAAGCTGGTCATGAAGTAGAAATCCATGAAGCAAGTGGTCATATTGGAGGCCTGATGTGGTCTGGTATACCTGAATATAGATTACCCAAAGAAATTTTGGATACCGAAATTAACCGTATTGCACAAATGGGCGTTACTATACGACTCAATTCAAAAGTAGATGACTTAATGGGGCTCAAGCACGACGGAAAATTTGATGCCGTATACCTCGGCATAGGAGCACAAAAAATTCAGGAAGAGATTTTTGATCACGACAATTCAGTATATATCAAAACGGCTTTTGAGTTCTTTGCTGAAATCAAAATTAATCCAAGCGCCTACCTGCATAAGAAAGTAGTTGTTTACGGTGGTGGTAAATTAGCCATGTATTTATCCCGAATTATTAAGCGTTATGGTTCAGAAGCACTCGTGTATTTTCCAGGTGATAAAAAAATGATGCCTGCTTATGACTATGAAACAGAAGATGCGCTGGCTGAAGGTGTAGATGTTCAATTATACAAAAAGATTCAAAAAATTGAAAATAACAAAATCAGCTTTGAAACACTAAAAGTTGAAAAGAATAAAGCAATAGGTACAGCAGAATTCGAAACCATCGATGCAGATATATTAATTATTGCTAACCGTCAGGCAGCTGATACAGCGTTTTTGAAACCCATTGATGGTATTCAATTAAATGAAGATGGCACAATCATTATTGATGGACAAAGAATGACAGGCCATACCGGTATTTTTGCAGGTGGAGATACACTTACAGGTGAAAACAGAAGCTCCACTATTGCTATTGGTCATGGAAAAAAAGCTGCAAAAACAATTTGTAGTTTTCTAGAAAATCAATCTTATTCAAAAGGTGAGAAACACCCTACTGCAGGATATAGAAAACTGCATATGTGGTACAAAACAGAACCCCCACAAAACCAATAAATAGGTAACCCACAAAAATACGAACTTGAAAAAAATCATCGACAAAAACGGCGTATC
>CAIYVS010000117.1 GCA_903929655.1 uncultured Bacteroidota bacterium
ATTTTATGATATTAGTAGGGGTTTTAAAAATTATTTTAATCTCTCAGGGTCAAATTTCCCGCTGCTTGCAGCGAAGAAAAAAAATAGGGTTTTAGGGATAGCCCGTCCGCTTGCGGCGGGGTAGTTCATTAATTCAAGCAAGTTTTCTCTGCCTTCTTTTCAGTCCAAATTTATTTTATAAGACGCATTGTCATTTTTCTTTATTTTTTACTGACATTCTTTCCCAAAAAGTGTCTTGGAACGGTTTTAGAGGTGTTAGTCGTAAGTCGTGAGTTGTATGTCTGTGAGTTTTGAGATTCAGACCGAGACATCCCCTAAGCCCCTTCGAAGGGGGAAACTAAAAAAACAAGAAAAATGAACCTGAATAATTTTACAATCAAGGCACAAGAGGTGGTGCAACAGGCACAGCAAGTGGCTTTTAATAATCAGAACCCAAATATTGAAACAGCCCATGTATTGCAGGCTTTGCTGGACGATACGGAGGGGCCGATTCCTTATTTGCTGAAGAAGAATAATGTCAATATCAATTTTGTTGAGGGCAAACTGGAGGAGCAGATAAAACGACTGCCTAAAATGCAGGGCGGGGAACCGGGACAAAATATAAGCCGGGAGGTGAATAATGTTATACTGCGTACTTCCGGTATACTAAAGGACTTTGGCGATGAATTTGTGACGCCGGAACATTTAATGATCGCTTTGCTACAGGTGAATGATGAAACGGGAAAATTGCTGAAAGATGCGGGGCTGACTGAAAAAGGCCTGGTGGCTGCTATCAAGGAATTGAGAAAGGGCAGTACGGTAAGTTCACAAACATCAGACCAGCAATATAATGCCTTGCAACGCTATGGAAAGAACCTGAATGAGCTGGCACGTGCCGGCAAACTGGACCCTGTGATAGGGAGGGATGAAGAGATTCGCCGCACCTTACACATACTTTCGCGGAGGTCGAAGAATAACCCCATATTGGTAGGAGAGCCCGGTGTGGGTAAGACTGCTATTGTGGAGGGGCTGGCCCACCGTATCATAAACGGTGATGTGCCGGATAACCTGAAGAGCAAGATCATTTATGCGCTGGATATGGGTGCGCTGATGGCAGGTGCCAAATATAGAGGTGAATTTGAAGAGCGCCTGAAGGCTGTGGTGAAAGAGGTGACGGAGAGCAATGGGGAGATCATCCTGTTTATAGATGAGATACATACTTTGATAGGTGCGGGTGCGATGGAAGGTGCGATGGATGCGGCCAATATACTGAAGCCTGCATTGGCACGTGGTGACCTGAGAGCTATTGGCGCAACTACGCTGAATGAGTACCAGAAGTATTTTGAAAAGGATAAGGCTTTGGAACGTCGTTTCCAGAAAGTGTTTGTGGATGAGCCGAGCCCGGAGGATGCGATTTCTATTCTTCGTGGTTTGAAGGACCGTTATGAAAGCCATCACCAGGTGCGCATAAAGGATGAAGCTATTATTGCTGCGGTGGAATTATCACATAGATATATTACAGATCGTTTTTTGCCGGATAAGGCGATAGACCTGATGGACGAAAGTGCGGCCAAACTGAAACTGGAACTGAACTCGATGCCGGAAGAACTGGACGAACTGGAACGCAGGATACGTCAGCTGGAGATAGAAAGGGAAGCGATAAAACGTGAGAATGACCAGCATAAGCTGAAGGAACTTGGGCAGGAAATTTCTATGATGTCCATAGAGCGCGATACGCTGAAAGCAAAATGGCTGGAAGAAAAGGAAATTGTTGATAAGATAAATAAGGCCAAGAATAGTATTGAACAATTGAAACTGGAAGCTGAACAGGCAGAGCGTGAGGGTGATTATGGTAAGGTGGCTGAGATTCGCTATGGTAAGGTGAAGGAAGAGGAAGCTACTATTGAGAAACTGAGTGTGCAGCTCCATGAAAAGGACTCGCAGCATAAACGCTTGCTGAAGGAAGAGGTGGATGCGGAAGATATTGCTGAAAATGTGGCAAGGGCGACGGGCATACCTGTATCGCGCATGTTGCAAAGTGAAAAAGAAAAGTTGCTGCACCTGGAAGAAGAATTGCATAAACGTGTGGTAGGACAGGATGAGGCTATTGAAGCAGTGAGTGATGCCATACGTCGCGGAAGGGCAGGTTTGCAGGACCCAAGAAGGCCTATAGGTTCTTTTATTTTCCTGGGCACGACGGGTGTTGGTAAAACAGAACTGGCAAAGGCGCTGGCTGAGGTATTGTTTGATGATGACAGTATGATGACGCGCATAGACATGAGCGAATACCAGGAAAAGCATAGTGTGAGCCGACTGGTGGGTGCTCCTCCGGGATATGTGGGTTATGATGAGGGTGGACAGTTGACAGAGGCTGTGAGGCGCAAACCTTATTCTGTTGTTCTGCTGGATGAAATTGAGAAGGCAAACCCTGATGTGTTCAATATTCTTTTACAGGTATTGGATGATGGACGACTGACGGATAATAAGGGCAGGGTAGTGAACTTTAAGAATACCATTATTATCATGACGAGCAATATGGGCAGCCATATTATACAGGAAAATTTTGCGGATCTGCACGGGAAGGATATTGAGACTATAATAGACGCTACCAAAGACCAGGTAATGGAATTACTGCGCCAGACTTTAAGGCCTGAGTTCCTGAACCGCGTGGATGATGTGATCATGTTCCGCCCGCTGATGAGGACAGAGATAAAGGGCATTATTAAGATACAATTGGAAGGTCTGAAAGAACAATTGGCAAAACAGGGAATTACCTTAGAGTTTACTGACTATGCTTTGGATTACCTTTCTGAAAAGGGTTTTGATCCACAGTATGGCGCAAGGCCTTTGAAAAGGGTGATTCAAAAAGATATTATTAACCTGCTAAGTAAGAAGATAATAGGCAACGAAATTGATAAATCAAAACCTGTACTGATAGATGTGTTTGATGGGGTAGTGGCGATCAGGAACGAAGCGGTTTAGGTTGAAGGGTTGAGTAGTTGATAGGTTGACTTGGTTAAAGAAAAAAATAGTTTGGTTTGTTTGTTAAAAGGTTATGATAGAGCATCATAGCCTTTTTTTATTCATAAGCGTCATTGTCTTTCTCTGCATTTTGGCTGATAATAATCTGGTACATTAGAGCTTGCCTTTCTTTTTTAATGTCTTTTTTACATCGTCCCAGCTACGTTTAGGCTCATCTTTCCGGGATTCAGCGATAATGCCGTCAAGCAAATCCTCCATTTCTTCATCAAAACGGCTTAATGC
>CAIYVS010000118.1 GCA_903929655.1 uncultured Bacteroidota bacterium
CTGCGGGTACTGATCAACAGTACTAATGACGCGATGTGGTATGTGGACAAAAATTGCAATATCGTGTTATGTAATGAACCGTTCAAAAAATGGATACGCAATTTCACGGGCAAAGAGCTGGATATAGGTGACAATGTGTTGTATGAAGGGTTTGACAGCAGCTATCTTGATAAGTTTGAAATGTGCTATAAAATATCACTCAACGGGAAATCGTTTGCAGCAATTGAAGACGTTAAGAATGGCGGGCTACAGAGATTTGTTTCTGTGAGCTTTAATCCTGCCTATGACAAAAACAATGAGATAACAGGGGTAACCTGCTTTGCAAAGGATATTACAGAGCAACGAAACCACATGCTTAAAATAGAGGAACAGAACAAGGTTCTGAAAGAAATTGCAGTAATACAATCTCATAAAATACGTGGCCCGGTAGCAACGATCATGGGCTTGACCCAATTATTCAATCACGCAGATCCTCATGACCCTGTTAATAAAGAAATTATAGCAGGTGTAAGCGCTGTTACTGAGGAATTAGACAAGACCATACGAGAGGTGGTACAAAAGGCAAATGCAATAAACAAATAATAGGCAATTAAAATAATAAAGTGACTGTTGCCAAAAGCATTGAAAAACTGTGGGCTTTCAAACAAGCTGATAAGTATGTGGTATTCAGGGAGGTGATGGAAGAAATTTCATTTACGCCCGATGACCAAAAAAAGGCGATTACGGAAATACTGGATAATTGCTGCAATGAATTGATCCGCTTACTGGAGGCTGAAAAAAAGGTTTTAAAAACTACTCTTAAAAAAGTGATAATAAGCCATATGGATATTATCAGTTCCTCCAGGGTTGATAATGCGAACAAAGATTTTGCCTATGAGCTATGCTGGTACTTGTCTGAAATTGTGGGCTTACAATTTAAAACGTCTTCTGAAAGCAGGACATGGGGTTTCTGGAAAATAACAGACGAAGGGGTTAAAACGGTTAATAAGAAGAAGTTGAAAAAGAATAATAAACCAGTTGGTGATACCCTCACGACTAATGTAGAATAAATAGGAGTCTGATCGAGGCATTGTTGGATACGGTTGTGTCCTGTCTGCCATAGCAATCAGCTATATTGCCTGAAGTTATTACTGGTCAGGTAGCAATTAAAAAAAATATGGTTTTTTGTTTTTATCATAAGCATCATAAAACACATACCAAATACCGATACCTGAAAAGTTATGAAAATGAATACTTTACCTGACAATACAGCTTTTAAGGTAAACAGAGGCTTGCAACTACAAAGATTAAAAAAAGTTTAAAAAGCCGGGCTTGTTGATAATTTATATTTTTTCGCTTTAAATTTTACGGGCAGATAAGTATTTTGTGAGTAAATTCATGACATTATGATCAAAACATCTATTGGTGAATTAAAATTGTCGCCCATTAAAGAAAACGGGAAATTTGTTTTTTATAACGATTTCATTACTATTAACGGAAAGGTTTCAAAAGGCGATAGAATTAATATCTATGTTGACAGTTATGAGCTTAATAGTGGAAAGTATGTTA
>CAIYVS010000119.1 GCA_903929655.1 uncultured Bacteroidota bacterium
AAGAAAAGGTGTTAAAAAGCCAAGCTGAATTTCAAACATTAAATAATGAATTTATAAATAAGCAAAATAAGTTCATGGAATTTCAAGCTAGTTTTTTTAAAAGTCAAACTGAATTGCAAAGAGTAATGATAGGTATGACATTAGCAATCGCAATAGGTACTGTTATAGCAGGAACATATTATTTGATGCTAATTTATGGGATTTATCATCAAAATAAAGTATTTCCTAAATTATATTTCTTTTGTTCAATGATAGCATTTTCGTTAGGCATAATTCTACCAATAATCCTAATATTAATGAAAAAAAACAAGAAAGAACAAGGAAAATAATATTGAAACTATCTATTAAAAAAAATTGCCGTTGTTGGCATTTAGGGGGCTAGGAGTTTATGCAATACTAACGCATACGCAGCACAGGCTCTCCTCTCCTTCAGTGAGGCCGGGAGAGGCCCCATTAATCATCGAATGTTTCGAGGATTATCAGTTTTAGCGTTTATAACACTCGTCGCTCAACTCATTACAATTTTCTTTCCCTTACCCACAGCCACTTTCAAAGAAAAATTTGGATTCGCCCCTTCCTCAATAGTATCTTTATGTGAAATTTGACATTCATATATCAAATTTTTGTAGTTCTTTTACATAATCTCACTACTGCGGATCAGTCTGACTTTAGCGGATATGTATTGTAAACCTCAGCTTCCTTGTCAAAAACGCAATGTCCGAAACATTGAAAAAGCGGGACATTTCATGTCCGACTTTTTTATTGAAAATCAGCTATTTACGTAAAAAATGTCCGGGTTTTCAACAAAATTCCGGACATCGGACATTTCGCCACTTTGCAGCCTTACTGTTGCCATTCGACACTGGTCTTTGCTGCTATCGCGCACTTAAATGCCTTGGTAAAAACAGGAAATTACGCTACCCATACGGATACCTCAAAAGCCCAAAAAGGAAGCCAAATGTTCCTGTTAGGAAAAAAAGCGGAAAAAATATTTTCAGCTCAAAATACCCCTGCAAAACGATTTTAAATAATTGAAAATCAATATTATACAGTTTATTTTAAACCACTAAAACAACCAAAAACAGCCCAAAAGCGGAAAAAATTCTGATAGAGGAAAAGATGAAATACGAAACAAATCAATTTGATTACATGATGCCCGGATTCAGGAATATAACAAATGGCTATCTGTTATAGGCATAAGAAGCTACACCCTCGCAAAAAGCCCCAGTTGCACTGTAGGCTTATCCATGCCCAAAGACTGGAGAGCTTCTGCAACGATGAAAAAGGAGCCAGTAATAAGTAGGGCATCTTCCTCTTTCATGTTCTCTTTTGCGGCGCTAAGGGCATCTGCCACACTGTTATAAACCTGGCCCTGCAGGCCTGTTTCGGTTGCAAGAGTTTGGAGCTCAGCAGCAGGCAGTGCACGTTGTATCTGCGCATTGGTAAAATAATACACTGCATCTTTAGGGAACTGTGCAAGGGCAAGATGGATATCCTTATCCTTCACAAAACCCATAAGGATGTGCTTCGTAGTTGCATGCACGGAGCGCCATTGCTTCATCACCTCGCTCAGGCCAGCCTCGTTGTGGGCCACATCTGCAATAATGATGGGCTTTTGCTGCAACCAATCCCATCGGCCATGAAGGCCGGTAAGGTCTTTTACATGAGAAAGTGCCCTGGTAATTACCTGAAGCGGTATATCAATACCCTGGCTGGCATCCAGCACTTCGGCAGCGGCCAGCACCGTACGGATATTATGCCTTTGGTAGCTGCCTAGCAGGTCGGTAGAAAGTTTCTGTATCTCGCGGCGTGCACGGTGTATGGCTTTGAAATGCTGGTGTTTGGCATCCTGTTTTACCCGTACCAGGTCCCACATGGCCTCGGCATAATACAGCGTGGTTTGCTGGCGTATGGCATGCTCAAAAAACACGCGTTCGGTCTCAGCTTGCAATTCGCCGATCAGCACCGGCACTTTGTGCTTGATGATGCCGGCCTTTTCTGCGGCTATCTGGGGCAAAGTCTCACCCAGCAGGTCCTGGTGATCGTAAGAGATATTGGTAATGATGGATAAAATGGGTGTAATGATATTGGTACTGTCCAGCCTGCCGCCAAGGCCTGTTTCTATGATGGCCATATCCACCTTTTCCTCAGCAAAGGCCTGGAAAGCCATTGCTACGGTAATTTCAAAAAAGGAAGGTTTTATTTCTTCGATCAGTTCTTTATGTTGCGCGACAAAACTCACTACCCAATCCTTAGACACCGGCACCCCATTGATACGGATACGTTCCCGAAAATCGAGCAGGTGCGGAGAGGTATAGAGCCCCGTTTTATAACCCGCTTCCTGCATCACGGCAGCCAGCATATGGCTCGTGCTGCCTTTGCCATTGGTGCCTGCTATATGTATGGACTTGAATTTGGTATGCGGGTCGCCAAGAGCGGCTGTAAGTTTCAGGGTATTACTCAGATCGGGTTTAAGGGCCGCCTTGCCTATGCGCGAGAACATAGGTAAAGCTGCGTAGAGGTAGTCTAATGTTTGCTGGTAGTCCATTAATTATAAAAATTCCAAATCGAAAAATCCAAAGAAAAGTCCAAGATATAGATTGTTATGTCAAATTTAACCGCAAAGGTGCAAAGACACAAAGATTTTTTCCCGCAGATCACTATATGAAAAATGCAAGAAAGATATGCTTCATTGCATTTGGAATTTTATATTTTGGATTTCCCGTATGCGATTTGGATTTTTTGATTTGCAATTTAACTATGCGTTTTGAACACGAAGGTAATATTGCCAAATTGTTCGGTGGGCGCGGTTTCAGAGCGGTTAAAGAGCACTTTGGCACATTTTTTCAAAGCAATAGTACGCAGTTGTTCGGAAGTAGCAGCCAGCACCTGTGTTTGGATGATCTGTCCTTCGCGGTTCACGGTAACACGAACCACCACACGGCCGTCCTCGCTATAATTGGCTTCCCTAGTAGGGAACTCAGTAATAAACCTGCCGTTCAGCGTATGGCTGATACCACCGGTACCCGGTGCGCCCGTATATTCAGTAGCGCCGGGTGTACCGCCAGGAACGCCGCGATCGCCGGGGCCTGTGGTATTGCCCTCATTAGTGCCGGGGGCATCCTGTAAGGCATTATTACCTCCTTTGCCCGTAGCGCCTGTGTACACATATTTGGCATGCTGTGGCAGGGGCTTCTGGTCATTGGCCTGCTGTGGCGTATTGTTCTTTTTCTTTTCGGTGTTTATAGATGGGTTATCAGGATTATCGCTTTGAAGTATGTCTTTTGGTATCTCGTTTTTCTGAGTGGCCTGCGTATAAGCTACTTTCGATTTTGAAGCCGCAGGGCTCTCAATGGACAAAGGCTGGTCCCTTCCCGAACCATTATCAGAAGAGCCCAGGTTCACCTCCATTCCCATATCTTCTGCGGTGATGATCTGTGCAGGCAACTGGTATTTCCACAGAAAAAAAAGCAGAAAAAGCAATGCATGAACTACGATAGTCCATGTAAGTGCTTTGGGATTGATTGAGTTGTAAGTCGTAAGTCTTGAGTCGTAAGTCATTGAATGTTTTGATTCTTAAACCCAGAATAAAAATAATAAAAGTGTTGTAGAGAAAATGTTAATGTGCAAATGAGCTTAGATCCAAAGGTCTTTTGTTTTAATAGAAGTACATTTCTTTTGATTAAGTTGCTTAATGCTCCGCATCAAATGTTTGCAATTGGCATGTACAGAAAGCAAATATTTTGTTTCATCTTTTGTCCTATATTTTTTAAAAATACTCATGAAATAAATTTACGAATATATTTTGTAACGAAATATCAATGTGCAAAATCCACATCAAAATTCTTCATCCTTTCAATAGGAGGATTAAAGTAGCCGAATTTCAGGTCTGGAAATTGCTGATGTATCAAGGCCATCATCTGCAGGATACCGATGTTCTGCCCCTGGTCGTTGATATTCATTTTGCCTAGGTACCAATCCGGATCAATATTGAAATTGCGCCATTGTATCATGTTCAGGCCTGTCTCCCTTATCATGTCGCGCAACGCCTCATATTCTTCCAGGCAATCCGTCATTCCGGGGAACACAAAATAGTTGATAGACGACCAGCCATTGTATTTACGCACCACCTTCAGGCTTTCCACAATATCATCAAACGTATAATTGTTTGGTTGGTAGTACTTAGTATAAATTTCAGGACGTGCAGAGTTCAGGCTTACACGAATGCTATCCAGCCCGGCTTCCATCAGCTTTTCAACAGCATCCGGCATACTGCCGTTGGTATTGATGTTAATAGAGCCTTTAGAAGTATGCTTGCGGATTTCAATGATCGCCTCGCGTATGGTCTCCCACATCAGCAAAGGTTCTCCTTCGCAACCCTGCCCGAAACTAACTATGGGATAAGGTGCGGTTTCAAGATGAGGTACCGTATACTCAACGATCTCAGCAGCCGTGGGTTTGAATGTAAGACGGTCTTGAGTAGAAGTAATGGTTTCTTCCTGGGGCTGAAAAGATATGCAGCCTATACAATTGGCATTGCAGGCAGGAGATGTAGGTATGGGACATTCCCAACGGCCCAGGAAATAATTACGGGCAGCAGGGCAATGATAAGTGAGCGCACAATTTTCAGCAATATGTTTTACCAACCTGTTATGAGGGTATGCCTGCAATATTTCGCTCACGCCTTCTTCCACTTTCGCCTGGTCATACCCGCTGCAATCCTGCCTTATATCGCGCTCTATGCGCACAGCAGGAACATAAAATTTATCATTATGCCAACCGGTGGCTGTATAACAAAATAAGGGCAGTGTTGGCGCATCCGGCTGTGTCTCATAAGCAGCAAGATAAAGCCCTGTATGTGCAGGGGGGATGAATGCGGCAACAGCCCAGCCTTTTTCACAAAGGCGCATCTCCCCGGAATGTACATCAATACCTATACCCTGCCTGCCCGGAAGTTCATACAAGGAACCACCATCAGGAAGTTCTATCCATTCAAACTCAGGAACCGGCATTGCTTCCCAACCTGAGCGGCCTACTGCGTAAAGCGTAGTGTCCTCAAAAATATTCCCGTTCCCGTCTGAGTATAAAATATATGGTGTCATAAAAATTCAAAAGTTAAAATTCAAATTCAGAAAGTTTACCAGTCTTTAATCCGCTTCTCTCTGTTCTCTTCTATTTTGCTCTTACAGTATGCTTCAAAAATTTCATTGTCAAAATTAATATTGTTTACGTTCCATTGAAAAAAAGTGTTCCCGGTACACTCAATGGTTATCGTTCCAAAACGTAGTATAATGCTTTCTATAACTGTCCATACTAAAAACTTCGTTCGTGCTGTAGCAGGCAGCTTTACACCTTCGTCAGAAACGGATATCAGTAAGGGTTTATTATTGCCCCCTTCCCAAAAAATGGCGAAAAGTATGCCCAGGCTAAGGATAGAAAATATGGCCACTGGCATCTTCAGGGAATTACCATAAGAAAGGAAGATGAATAAGACACATACTATTAATTCTATAATGCGGAAAATCCTGTTATTTTTTGGGTATATCATCCACCTTTTACGAAAGACCGCAACAGCAAGAATAACAAAACCAAACACAAGCATGATAATTCCCCATAATTTCAGATCGAACAATGGAGACTTAGACTTGGTTACAATATAGGTAAATGCGTAAAATACATAAGAGATTATTCCAAAACCGATCAGGGCAAAGGCAATCATTACATGTAAGGCCAGCGATTGATATGGCTTAACTTTTTCCCCTATAACAGGTAATTCAAAATTCATAGTTCGCAAAGGTAGCTTAAAGGGGCAAAAGGGTAAAAGCTTTAAATGTTAAAAGACAATTTGTCAGCTGGTAATGCCTGATCGTAAAAAGTATCATTTTTATGCTCCGTGATCGAGCCCAGTTCCAGCGCTGTGCAGTCGGTCTCCATAAGCAGTTCATGCCAGATATAGGGAGGGATCTCAATTCTCGCTGGCCCAATAACATGGGCGGTTTGTATATTGGTACTATCTACATCCCGCCAGTTTAGGGTCATTTTCCCGCTTAAAAGGATAAATATCTCGGGATTTTTAGATAATGATATACCCTTATGGTAATGCCTGCCGCTCACAGTACCCGCTTTGCGGAAGATGATCAATTGCAGGCCCAGGCGCTCGTGATAATACTCGGCAGTATAACCACGTTCATCGGGGCTTAGAATTGAAATGGGGCTGATCTTCATTGTTTTTTATTTAAACTAAATACTTTTTTTATTATATACCTGCTGTAGTCGCCGTAGCATCGCCCGGTAGTTTAACATCATAATCTTTCAGCGTTTTTGAAATATCACCCTGCAATTGCAGTCTGCCGGCTTCAGCCATTTTTCGCAAACGCCAGCCAAGATATAGATCGCCGGTGGGGATGCCGAACTTATTAATGGCCTGCCCTATAATGCGCGATGCCTTCTGGAACTGCTGCGAACAAAAACTTACCAGATGGTCGTCATAATATTCTTCTGAACGCGATACGAGCTTCTTTCCTCCTTCAAAACTACGGATACCGGAATTTTCCTGCATGATACGGCTCCAGTCTTCTGTATCTATTTCTACCTCGGCCGGAGTTACCTGACGTGCCAGCCTGCGGGCCTTTACCAGTTCTTTAGGCTGTATCTCACTGATATTTTTGGGGTAGAACACTTTTCCATTTTCATCCAGGAAAGGAAGGTTGGCGATATTGACAATGTATAAGCGACCCATATGCTTCGATAAATATTTCAGCATCCAGAAGTATGCACACACATCGGCGGGAGTTGGAGCCATCCAGACCCATGCCTTGATGCTTTCTTCTTTAAACATCTCATTGGATAGTTCCAGCAACTTTTCCATGTCATTCACTTCTACCGGATTCTTGTCATTAACGATAACCTGTTGCCAGAAAGCAGAACGCATGGCGCTGAATGTAGTACCCTCATCTTTTAAAATGGGCCCTACATGTAAAATGTCTTTTAATACAAATACCTCGCCTTGCATGGATGCTTCAAGGCCAATAGCCTCTTTTAGAGGTGCCGCTGCTAAATCGCCAACAGTTATATGATATATCATTATTATTTTGTTAGGGCCACAAAAATAATAAAGGAATCCTCAATTCCGGTATTTGCTTTAATAACAAAGCCGCACAAAGGCGGCTTTGAATTTATATTTGCATTTTGCGGGCTATATTTATTTTTTAAGCTCTTGTGCTTTCTCCTTTTTTTTGTGTAGGAATTTTGCTGCATATCCAATTCCTGCAGCTATCAGCAAGCTGGAACCGCCGTCAAGGGGCACTGTGCAGCCATTGCCGCCATCATTAACCCCTCCGCCAAAACCCGGACCACCAGCTAATACAAGTACAGGCATAGCAAATAAAATCATTACAACCAGGAAAGACGCTATTTTAAATGTGTTTTTCATATTTATGTTTTTTTAGTTAGTTTAACAATTATTGTTTTATAAGGCGTTGAGTCTGGGAATAGTTTCCGCAAGTAACAGTTACGATATACATGCCGGGAGCTATGTTTTGCAAAGGCAGTACCAGCTTGCCGCTTTGTTGTTCACCCATATTGTTTGAGTAAATCACCTGCCCGGTAATAGCACTTACACGAACTGTTGTATTGCCGGCCTGCGGTGCTTCAAAACTTACTGTAGCATTTTCAGTAGCAGGATTAGGCATCATATTTACCTTGAACTCATTATTGCCAAGTACACTGCTTACATTGGTAGCACCGGAGAAATTCAATTCAAAACGATTGTCGCCTTGTGATGCCGGATCGGAAGTAACGGTGAAATTATAATGCATACCCTGGCTTAGTGCCTGTATCTGGTTAAGATATTTATCATGCAGGTATAAAGTAGCACCTGCGGGTACATCATAATCATCTACGCGAATGCTGTAGTCCATAGGGTCGGCATATTGCAGGCCCAATTGTATTACCTGGCTGTTCACATAAGGACGTACATCTACGGATAATTGGGTATTGTCTGTAGAGAACGTATAGAAACTCAGCCCCGGATTATAAATTTTCTGGTTGTCTAAATTATCAAGAGCAGACATTGCCTGTCCATTGAAGAACAATAATAACCTGTCCCATGAAAGAGAGTCGTGATTGCTGAGTATACGCAACTGTACCACATCATTGCCAAAACCCGAAGTTGTTTTAAATAAGTTGCCACTGGCTGCAGAAGAAGTTTTATCGCTTTCATGAAAAGTGATCGTGTTATTGCTGCTGGAAGTGCTTGTAGTTACAAAAGCGCTCAGTGATGGCAGGATATAAGAGAAACTGAAAGGCTGGCTTACATAGGCGCCATAAACACCCTGGTTAGGATCCCATACTGCAAAGTTGGCGCCAACAGCGCTTCCTCGGCTTGAAAGGCTCAGGTCTATATTGGAAGGATAAGGATTTGAAATAAGGTTATAACCTACATTACTGTTAGTAGCAAGCGTTACCACTTCATCACACTCATTAATAGGGCCATGCATTTTAATAGTAATAGGATCAGGCACACAAGCTGTACAACCCAGGCCCTGACCAATTCTGCCACGGAAAAACAGGCGGATACCTTCAAATTGTTTCCATGCATTAGCGCCGGATCCGTTGGTATTGGTAAAAGGTATCCAGCCGGTACTGTCATTGGTGCCGGAACCATTACCTGTAAGCGTGTTATACCAGAAAGCAGAAGGATTATTAGTAGCAGTAGTAGTAAAACCGTTGGCTGAACCACCCTGTCCTGTAATATCCATATAAGGAGTCAGTTGGTTTAATCCTATGGAAGATGTGAAAGGATGACCGATGAAACGGAAAGCCCTTACACCGCCATGTATATATTTATCGCAAATCACATCACCGGATATATAGGTATTACAATTGCCACAAGTGTTACCATGAGCAAGTATAACCGCAGTTCCTGATGTATCGGACAATAATTCAAGGCCGCCATTTGTAAGTAATGTGCCAGAAGTAGGTTTGAACGTTTTGCCGATATGTAAAGTATCGCCGCTGTTGATAACCGTATTACAAACACTGCAACCGCTTCTCATTTCAAAATTGTCCACTTTTCCTTTACCATATATAGTATGGCAGCTATCAGTAACAACTACATAGCCGCAACCCGAAACAGTGCCGTTATTTGTGAAATTGCCCTTCACGTCCAGTTCCTTAGGGCAACAAATAGTTACAGTAGCACCTGAATTAATGGTAACATTATTGGCAGAAGCATTTGCAGAACAAATATTAGGATTGCAAACGCCGGAAGGTATCAAAACGCTGATCGTGCTATAAGGCACGAAGCCACCATCCCAATTGGAAGCAGTGTTCCAATCATTGTTGCTTGTACAATTCCAGGTCAAGTACGGTTTAACAGTTATAGAGATACACCTTGAGGCAGATGGGCCACAACCAAGAATAGTGCTGGCAGTAACACACAAAGAACCTGAAGTGGCGGATGTGCTGAAATTAAGAGTTACAGAATTAGCGGAACCATTGATGCTAACACCGGTGCCGGAATAAGACCATGAATAAGTAACACCCGATACATTTGGAACAGTATAAGTAACACTTGTTTGTCCCTGATATGTAATAGCAGATGATGTGGTGAAAGCACCCGGCTGAGCCGGAAGGGGATTCACAGTCATAGTAATTGTATTGCTGGTAGCAGAAGATGGAGTAGCACAAGTGGCA
>CAIYVS010000120.1 GCA_903929655.1 uncultured Bacteroidota bacterium
TCAACAGCGTTGATATTTACAATACCTGTTGTAGTATTGGTGTAGTGAGAAACAGTATGTGCCTGGAAATTGATACTGTTAGCTGTTTGGTAGCTGTTTGTCAGGGTAACGATCCATGGAGTATTCTGATAACCTAAAATTTCAGGATAGATGGTATAAGTGCCGGGTACAGGTAAATTAGAGAAAGAATAATTACCATTGACATCTGTGAAAGCATAACCTATATTACCTGCAGCATTCCTGATCAGTATTTCAACATTTGCATCCGGAACACCTGTTGTCTTTGATGCTTTATTAGCGCCCATTGTTACATTACCACCTATAAAGCCGGGGCCGGAGACAAGCGTACCACACTGTAAATGTATATCATGATAAGCGGAAATGCCTGAACCACTATAAGCAAATGAATCTGCATGGTCCCAATGCAGGCTGTCGAGACCATAGGTTGGTATTGGTGCTGGAGATGAAGTTGCATTTGTAACCATGGCTTTAACACGATAGATGCCAGCAGGTTTGCCTGTGAAAGTATAACTGGCGCTGCTTCCGCTAACAGAATCTATTGCAGCAAGTATTTGAGTTGAAGAGTTATAAGTGATGAGCCATACTTTAAATGCTGGGCTAGATACATAGCAACCGCTGGAAGTGTCGAAAGAAACGGTACCGGTAATATTATTAGGAGGTGCACTTACGGTTACATTGTTGCAAGTGCTGTCATGACATATTTGTGTATTTCCGATAGAGTCTATCCAGGACATAACAAGACAAACAGTATAGGTACCTGCAGCGGCATAACTGTGGGAATTGGAATAGCCACTGTTTCCATCACCATAATACCAGTAAGCATTTGAAGTAAAGCTCTGGGAACTGGTAGGGTTAGTAGAAGTGTTTGTTAAATAAACATTATTTACAGAAACACTGCTGGTAAAGGCTGCATGTGCAGTAGCGCAACTGTAAGTAAATGCTGCATTGGTAATATGAACCTGAACAATAGTTGTCCAGCTGCAGGGAGCGCCGGAAGTAGCTACAAGCGTATCCCAATAATATCCGTTAGAAGCATAAGTATGGGTTACTGGCGAACCAGTGCCGCCGCTGCCATCGCCATAGTACCATGTATAAGTCATACCGCTGGTGCCGGCTGGTGTATTGGCAGTATAGGTAACTGCGCCACCTGAACCGTAAGTGAAGGATATGGTAGAGCCGCATGCAGGGTAGCTAACGGTTACTGAAGCTGTTGTAGAGTCCCCGCAATATATCGTATTGCCGGGTGAATCTATACCCAAGGCTACCATTGTAGCTGTATAGGTCCCCGCACTGGAGTAATTATGCGATACATTGCTGCCATAACCTACATACGAGGATGTGCCATCTCCAAATCGTACAATGTACTGGGCATACTGGTTTGATCCCAGCGAAGTGACACTGCTTGAGTTGGTAAAGGTGACCTGTAAGAGGTTGTTCCCCGAAGACGTGTTGGAATTAGAGAAGCTGGCTGTTGCAGAACAGGCGTAAGCTCCCTGCACAAATAATAGAGCGATAAGCGTAAAAAATAGATTTTTCATATGTTTTTATTTAGTATTGATTTATGCTTTTAAAATCGTTTGCAATATAGACGCAGGTGGGAAGAGGGATGTTAGTAAAAAAGAAAAAAAAATCAAAGTTTTTTTCTGATGCAAATATAAGGCATATGTATAGCATTTTATATTCTGTTTAAATTTCTTATAATCAAATAATTAAGAACAGAGTAGTTGTTGATTTTAGCAGCAAGTATATAGCTTATATTATTATTGCGAGTAGCACTTTGAAATATAGATTTTATAATGTAAAACAAAAAAGTGGGGCAATTGCCCCACTTTTCAAAAAACAATACTTTTGCTATTTATTTAATAATACCAGCTTTTGCGTTGCCAATATCTTGCTATCTACAATTAAAGAACAAGATAATTGATTGCTAACTACATTGCCCGGTATTGTAAAATCAACAGTTCCGTTATGGCCACTTACAGGTTTTTCCAAAATCAATTTGCCGGTATTATCTGTTACTCTTATTGCAGCACTTGTAAAATCATTTGCAATAGAATATGTGGCATTTGCTTGCCCGCTGGTAGGATTTGGAGATACAGATAATGAGTTTCCAGTCATGTCGCCACTACCAGAACCCTGTATATTTATACCATTTACAGTTAATAAATTTTTCAAGTCATTTATTTGTTGCTGCAACTGATTAATCTGGTTTTGAAGGTCTGTATTGTCATCACCAGAATTACCATTGTGTTTATATGCAATACTGTTAGCAGCATACACATAGCCACTTGGATCAACTACCAGTACATTACCATGGCCTGTAGGAAGATTTTCAAAACGTAATCCTGATGGAGCAGGCACAATAGTTGGTGGTGTACAATCTACATCCAGGAAGGTACTAGGTGAACTTGTATTTATACCCCAGTTACCATTCCCTGCGCCCTGAAGAACGCCCCTGAAGGTGCTATTGGTAGTGAATTTAATATCATCGTTAGTAAGTGTACCGAATGTGTTATTACCACCGATTATATTATTGCCTGTAACTTTCCAGTAGCATGTATCAGAACAAACCGGGCCACATGAGCCTACAGTGACTGTATCAGTAATTGAGACACAACCTCCCAGTGTATATTTAATATATGCTGTGCCTGCTGACACTCCGGTAACACTACAGGATGCACCTGACGGGGATATTGTTACATTTGTACTGGTTGTGGACCATGTGCCGGCTCCACTCAAAACATTAGCGGTTATTGTTATTGATGCGCCAATGCAAACATTGTAACTGGTGGGATAAGTAGCATGTGGTCCTGATACCACACGTATCCTGTGATTATATGTATCTCCTATAATAACATTGCCGGTAGTAGCATCAACTGCAACTCCTTCAATAAACAAGCCAAGGACTGCAGCAGTGGCCAAGCCACCATCTCCGCTAAATCCAGACGAAGCCGGCGGATGACCTGCAAATGAACTGATCGTTCCTCCACTTACTTCACGAACAGCAGCATTCAGACCATCGGCAATAAATATATTCCCCGATGCGTCAACCGCAACATCATATGGTTGATTTAAAGTTGCTGAAGTAGCCGGACCACCATCGCCCGTATAACCAACAGCTCCGTTTCCGGCAACAGTCGAAATGATATTCGTACCAATGTTTACAGCGCGAATCCTGTAATTGAATTGATCTGCAATATAAACATTATTTGTAGTGGGGTCATATATTACACCATCCGGTTCATATAATTCCGAGGTAGTAGCGGGAATGCCATCAGCATTATAACCCTGAACTCCGGTGCCAGCTAATGTATAAATATTGCCTGCCCTGATAACACGGATACGCGCATTCAGCATATCTGCAATATAAAGATTCCCAGCCGCATCCATATCGATACCTCTTGGCTGAAAAAGCTGGCAAGCTGGCCCTGTTTTAGAAAAACCGTCTCCGCCAAATCCCCCTGTACCCGGATATGTACCAACGTATGTGCCGATTATACTTGCCGGAGTAATCAAGCCACTTACAGCATATACTACGCGTATTACATTGTTATCATCATCAGCAATATACATATCCCCGGTAGTTGGATCAAAAGCAACATCGCCTGGATTATTTAATTGTGCAGCAGTTGCCAGCCCCCCGTCGCCGCTATATGCGCCTGAGCTACTACACTTACCTGCAGCAACAGTAATATTACCTGTCAAGACATCTACCCTACGAATACAATTGTTTAATTGATCTGCAATGAATAAGTTACCGTGCGCATCTGTTTTAGCCCCCCTGGGGTAAGTTAATGAGGCACATACGGCAAGGCCGCCACTGCCACTGCATCCCGATCCGCCATTACCAGCAACAGTATTAATTATTTGCGCTTGTAAAGAGGCGGATTGTGTAATAAGCAATAAGACAGCAAATAAAATTAGTCTTCTTGATCTGCGAAAGATGTTTTCAGTTGTTTTAAATGTTTTGTGTTTCATGATTTTAGAATTTTTAAATGTTTTAAAAATATTTGCTAATACTTTCATGATGGGTGATCAGCCCTGAATAATCTTTTTTTGTTTATACTTATTTACGGTAGGGAAATAAAGAAGTGCGTGAATGGAAATAACCTTGTTTTAATATAAACCTGTCTATTATGTTTAATTTTCGTCTCTTATATGTAATTTATAATAGGTGTTATTATAAGTCTTTAAAAAGTTTATTAACGGTCGAAAAAGTTTTTTAACGGTAAAAGACCCTTTTTTATATTAAAAACAAGATTAATTTATATGACAAATTAGATTACGCATAATAGATTGAATACTAATATTATAAAACTAAAATGCAGGTATAATACCTGCATTTTAAAAAATTATTAATTATATGTATAGTATTTGTAATTTTTTTACAAATTTCCTCGCTTAGCTTGTTCGCGTTCAATAGATTCAAATAAAGCCTTGAAATTGCCTGCGCCAAAGCTTTGGGCGCCTTTGCGCTGAATGATCTCAAAAAATAGAGTAGGGCGATCTTCTACAGGTTTTGTAAATATTTGTAATAAATAGCCTTCTTCATCGCGGTCCACCAAAATATTCAGTTCCTTCAGTTGTGCTATTTCTTCATCTATGCTGCCAACACGGTCTGTAAGCATTTCGTAATAAGAGGCCGGAGTGTTTAAAAATTCCACACCACGAGCCTGCAGGTTCTTTACAGTGCTGATAATATCTTTGGTAGCTATTGCAATATGCTGCACGCCTTCACCTTCGTAAAAATCCAGGTATTCTTCTATCTGCGATTTTTTCTTGCCTTCTGCGGGTTCATTAATAGGAAATTTTACATAGCCGTTGCCATTGCTCATTACCTTGCTCATAAGGGCAGAGTATTCTGTATTGATCTGCTTGTCATCAAAAGAAAGGATGTTTACAAAACCCATCACGTCTTCATACCATTTCACAGTTTCGTTCATTCTGTTCCAGCCCACATTGCCTACGCAATGGTCTACATACAACAAGCCCGCAGCAGCAGGATTATATGCGCTCTCCCATTTCTGGTAACCCGGCATGAAAATGCCATTATAATTTTTCCTTTCCACGAAAAGGTGAACAGTTTCACCATAAGTATAGATACCGCTCATGCGCACTTCCCCATCTGCATCTTTCAGGGTGTCAGGTTCCATATAGACCCTTGCCCCGCGTTTGGTAGTTTCTTCAAATGCTTTATATGCATCATCTACCCATAAAGCCAATATTTTTACACCATCGCCATGTTTGCGCACATGCTCGGCAATATCAGAATCTGATTTTAAAGGAGTAGTAAGCACCAGGCGTATCTTATCCTGCTGCAACACATAAGAAGCACGGTCACGAACACCTGTTTCAGGCCCTGCATATGCCAAAGACTGGAAACCAAAGGCCGTTTTATAATAGTGGGCAGCTTGTTTTGCATTCCCCACATAAAGTTCAATATGGTCTGTTCCGTTAATGGGCAGGAAATCCTGCGCCTGTGTCATTTTTTGACTTACTGTAAGTGTTTCCATAAATTTATTGACCTCTCCCAGCCTCTCCAAAGGAGAGGAGGTGTGGTGTTTTATTGTTTACAAAATAATTTCATTTTCGTTGTATTAAATTACACTCCCTCTCCTTAGGAGAGGGTCGGGGAGAGGTCTTTTTTACTCTGCCCAGCTCATTACATAATTCTCATCTTCAATCCCCAAAGCGTCTAAAGTAAGTTTCAATGGATGGAAGGTGTCAACCATTACTGCCAGTTCTTTGGTTTCTTTTGCCCCAATGCTTTTTTCAACAGCACCAGGGTGTGGCCCATGTGGTATGCCGGAGGGGTGCAAGGTGATCATACCCCTTGTTACATGCTTGCGGCTCATAAAGTCTCCATCCACATAATAAAGCACTTCATCACTGTCTATATTACTGTGGTTATACGGAGCGGGTATAGCCAAAGGATGATAATCAAATAAGCGTGGCACGAAAGAACATATAACAAAATTATTTGCGTCAAAAGTCTGGTGCACGGGTGGCGGCTGGTGCACACGGCCTGTTATGGGCTCAAAATCGTGTATGCTGATAGCATAAGGATATTCGCAGCCGTCCCAGCCCACTACATCAAAAGGATGATTGCCGTACCATATAGGGTAGAGCATACCTTTTTTCTTTACCTGTATTAAGAACTCGCCTTTTTTATCTATGGTTTCCAGGTCCTGCGGTTTACGCAAATCCCGTTCGCAGTAAGGTGAGTTTTCTAATAATTGCCCGTTTTTACTCACATACCTTTTAGGGAAGGTAATGGGGCTGAATGATTCTATAATGAACAGGCGGTTATCAGAAGTGTCGAAATGGATTTGATATATCGTGCCCCGTGGGATAACAACATAGTCGCCATATTTAAAAGGCAGGTGGCCATATTGTGTTTTTAGTTTCCCGGAACCTTCATGAATAAAAATTACCTCATCTGCATCTGCATTCTTATAAAACACATCAGCACTCAGCCCTTTTTGCGGAGCGGCAAGTGTAAGCTGCACATCGTTATTGAATAAAACGATCTTACGGCTTTTAAGATAATCAGCCTCAGGCTTAATATTAAATCCCTGGAAACTGCGGTGCTTTAATATATTTTCTGTTGCAAGCCGTGGGGATACGTCTATTGGGTCCTCAGTTTTAACTATAACAGTGGGAGGATAAATATGATACAATAGAGAATAATTGGATGAAAAACCTTCTGTACTGAACAACTGTTCAGAATACAATTTGCCATCAGGCCTGCGAAATTGGGTATGTCGCTTATGCGGAATATCGCCTAAGGAGAAATAATGCGGCATTTTATGTTTTGTTTCTACAAAATTACAATATTAGTAACAGAGGACAAAACGATCCAAAATCATAAAAATGAAAGCCCCATCTGTATCAAACCTATCACAAAGCCCAAAACACCACCAATAAGCTCAACAAAACGAAATTCCTTACTCATTACTGCCAAAAGTATCTCTTCCAGCTTATCTGATGAGAAATTAGATACCTTATCTGTTACCATTTTTTCAATATCCACCTTATTGGTCATAGAATCAGTATAATGAAGGATGATCTCGGGAAGTAATTGTTCTATTTCCTCCATCATGCCCTCCTTTATTTTTCCCATGATGCCATCACCCACAAACATCGAAATCACGGGTAGTTTTTCTTTCAACTTCACCTGTAAGAAATTGTCAAGATGATTTTCGATAAGCGGCTTTAGACTTTTTAAGTGCTCCGGGTCTTTTAGCTGTTCGGCTATTTCGCTGAAATGGATCAGTTCTGTAGCAACCACATTACCCAACTTGGTGGCAAATTGTTTTTGCCTTTTCGGAAAAATGCCCTGAATGGTAATACCTAAAAAACGCCTTGGGTTTTTAGGGTGAAAAAGCATAAATATTGCTATCCATGTAGTGAACCAACCTGTAAATGCAGCTATAAAGGGCTGCAACCAAAACATTATACTATTCATCAAAATTCAAAAATAACGGACTGCAAAGGTAGTTTATAAGATGAAAAGAAAAGGAAAGATCATTTTGTGTATTTAGCGACAAAGCCTTTATTTGAATTTGTATAATACCCAGCAGCGTATAGATTACCCGTAGCATCAAATTTCATAATATTTATGAACGCACGTTCGTTTGTAGGGATATTGTCAAATGCTAATTTAGACCATTCATTTCTATCCCATTTGGCTACATAATAATCTACAGTATCAAAAAAACTTACCCCTGCAGCATAAACATTTGATGATTGGTCGATGGCTATAGAATATATGCCATACGCTGCATTTAATTGAGTATGCCCGGTATCCAATGGGCTCCAATATGATCCATTCCATTTGGCAATATAACAATAGCCGTTTGAATTGTTGCCTGCGGCATAGACATTACCATTTGCGTCTACTGCAATATTAGAAGTGACAACGTTTGGATAGTTTGCGCCTATATCCAGGCTTGTACAAGATCCTGCACTAGATATTATCATTGAGTTTACTTGTACTCCGTTTAAAGAAATCATTGATCCCAATGGATAATCGGCTCTTGTAGCATATAAGCCCCCTCCATTATCAACAGTCATAGCAGATACTCCGTTTGTTTGCAGACCTGAATATATTGGTGTCCATTTACTACCATCCCATTTGCCAATTGAAAGTCCACCCGAATAGAAATATCTTTCAGCAAAGAGATCGCCTTGTGCATTAGTGGCGAGGCAATTAGTTCCACTTCCAGCCGGAAATGAATTAGGGGTATCAGACAATATGGTCCATTTATTCCCATCCCATTCAATAACATCTGGTAACAACGTTGAACTTACAACAGTTCCACCTGCATATATATGGCCATTTATGTCGGTGGCTAAAGTTTTAATAGTGCCATTAAGTTTAATATTCCCTAATTGACTCCAGGTCTTGCCATCCCATTTGGCAACATAAGGCCAGCCACTATTATTTTTAAAGCCCCCTGCCACATAAATATTGCCCGATGGGTCTATAACCATTGCATTGATCGGTCCGTTTGCATTGAGTGCATTTGTACCTGAGCCTAATTCATTCCAATGCGTCGCAGGTGCTGAACTGGATTTTTTGCAGGAGTTGCAAAGCAAAATTATCGCAATGAATAAAATGCAAGCAGTTAATAGGTTTTTCATGTAGGTCGGATTTTATTAATGCAAGATAAGCAATTACAAATTCCCTATCAAATTCTTTAAATAAACACCATAACCACTTTTCATAAACATGTTGGCCAGTTTTTCCATCTGGGCATCGTTTATCCAACCATTACGGTAAGCTATTTCTTCTATGCAACCTATTTTCAGGCCCTGCCTTTTTTCAATCACTTCAATGAACTGGCCTGCCTGTATCAGGGAGTCGAAAGTACCTGTGTCCAGCCATGCAGTGCCGCGGTCCAATACACCTACTTCCAGTTTGCCTTTTTCGAGGTATATTTTGTTCACGTCTGTTATCTCCAGTTCACCGCGTGGGGAGGGTTTCATATTTTGTGAGATAGTCACTACTTCATTATCATAAAAATAAAGGCCGGGTACTGCGTAGTTTGATTTAGGCTTTACAGGCTTTTCTTCAATACTTAATACCTTGAATTCTTTATCAAACTCCACCACACCATATCTTTCAGGGTCGTGCACCTGGTAAGCAAACACAACTGCACCATCGGGGTTTAATTTATTGCGTAATAAAGTGCCCATGCCGGAGCCGTAAAATATATTATCACCCAAAACCAAGGCCACAGGGTCTTTGCCTATGAAGTCTGCACCCAATATAAATGCCTGGGCAAGGCCCTCAGGGCGGGGTTGAACCACATATTCAAAACGGCAACCCAGCGTAGAGCCATCACCCAACAGTTTTTTAAATGCTGCCTGGTCGTCGGGAGTAGTGATAATTAATATCTCATTGATCCCCGCCAACATCAGAGTTGACAGCGGATGATAGATCATGGGTTTATCATAAACCGGCATAAGCTGTTTACTTACAGCTATTGTAAGAGGGTAGAGGCGTGTGCCAGACCCTCCGGCTAAAACAATTCCTTTCATATAGTAGTCGTAAGTCATGAGTCGTGAGTTGTAAGTCCGCGATCTTGACTAATTATTTTTTGTTTATTGATTTTATTAAACCCCTTATTATTTTAGAAACCTCATCCGTTTGCTGAATAAGTTGAAGTTTCTGTTGTTCATTTATGAATTTCAATCTTATAGCAAGATATAACATTGATTTTGTTTCGCTAGCAGAACCCAGAGCTATGTATAAGATACGTGCAAAATCAGCATCAGAACTTCGGTCAAAGCCTTCAGCAATATTATTCGAAATAGAGACTACGGCATTGCAGATTTGATTTTTAAATCCATAGTCTTTCAATAAGTCAAACGCAGCATAGATTTCTACAGCTAGATCCTGTGCTTTTTGCCAGGCAATAATATCTTCGAATTTTTGTATAACCATAAACTTTTTCTCGCAGACTTACGACTTATGACTTACGACTAAGATGCGTACTGCTTTTCGTAATATTTTTGATAATTACCCGAAGTCACTTCACTAAGCCATTCTTCATTGTCCATATACCATTGAATTGTCTGGCTTAAACCTTGCTCAAAGGTTACGGATGGTTCCCAGCCCAGTTCATTTTTTATTTTGGTAGCATCTATCGCGTAACGGCGGTCATGCCCCGGACGGTCTTTGATATAGGTTATCAGTTTTTCCGATGTGCCTTCAGGGCGCCCCAATTGCTTGTCCATTTCCTTAATAAGCAGTTTCACCAGTTCTATGTTCTGCCATTCGTTGAAGCCGCCTATATTGTAGGTTTCTCCATTTTTGCCCTTATGAAAAACGATATCAATGGCGCGTGCATGATCTATCACATAGAGCCAGTCGCGGGTATACTTTCCATCCCCATAAACAGGCAATGGTTTGTTGTTTTTGATATTATTAATGAATAAGGGGATTAGCTTTTCGGGAAAATGATTAGGGCCATAATTGTTGGAGCAATTAGTAAGTACAAATGGCAAACCATAAGTATTTCCATAAGCACGTACAAAATGGTCTGAGGCAGCCTTTGAAGCAGAGTAGGGAGATTGCGGATCGTAAGGTGTGGTTTCCAGGAAAAAACCTTCAGCACCCAACGAACCATACACCTCATCTGTTGATACATGATAAAAGCGCTTGCCTTCAAAATCGCCTTTCCATAATTCTTTCACAGTGTTCAGCAAGTTGGCAGTACCCATCACATTGGTCTTAATAAATGCATTGGGGTCTGTAATAGAACGGTCCACATGGCTTTCGGCAGCCAAGTGTATCACCCCATCAGGTTTATATTGCTCGAAAACGGTTTTGATGCCCTCAGGGTCTGTAATATCAGCCTTAACAAAAGTATAATTGGCAGCATCTTCTATATCCTTCAGGTTTTCAAGGTTGCCTGCATATGTAAGGGCATCCAGGTTGATAATATGATAATTGGGGTATTTGTTAACAAACAATCTAACCACGTGTGAGCCTATAAAGCCTGCCCCCCCTGTAATTATTAATGTTTTCTTCATGCGGCGAAGATAAGCTGATTTTTGAAAGGTTTAAATAGCTGATAAGTTATGTAAATGGTAATTTGAATAAGGCTTTATGCCTAACATTGTAATTGTCTAAATATTACCAATAAGTCTTGGCTAAAATAGGAAGAATATTAAGGTATTTTTAGAAATACTGTTGCAATGTTTTTCGGCTTTTGCAGATTTGAATACGGCACTGGTTTTTTGTGCATGATATTTTTCGGCAGTAGGGTTTTCTATTTGAATACCTATATACCAAATCTCGTCCGGTTTTATAATATTTACGTTATTAGCTATTTTATATTTTCCTCATGCCAATCCTTTAATCCTACGAATCATGGTTCAGACCAAATGAAAACTCTCAATGAACTTGGTAGTAAAATTGCCTTTCCTGAATTGCTCGTTCTTCATTAATTGTAAATGAAAAGGGATAGTGGTTTTTATACCTTCTATTACATATTCGCTCAAGGCCCTTTCCATAGTATTAATAGCTTCCTCACGTGTCTGTGCAATAGTTATGATCTTGGCTATCATAGAATCATAATAAGGCGGTATAGTATAACCTGCATAGATATGCGAATCCACACGTACCCCATGCCCACCAGGAGTATGTAATACCGTTATTTTACCCGGACTTGGACGGAAATCATTATAAGGGTCTTCAGCGTTGATGCGGCATTCTATGGCATGCATAACAGGCTCATAATTCCTTCCGCTGATAGGTACACCAGCTGCAATTTTTATTTGTTCTTTTACAAGATCGTAGCTGATCACCTCTTCTGTAACACCATGTTCCACCTGGATACGGGTATTCATCTCCATGAAGTAGAAATTGCGGTGTTTATCAACCAGGAACTCAACAGTACCTACACTTTCATAATTAATAGCTGCTGCCGCTTTAATAGCTGCTTCACCCATTTTCTGGCGCAATTCACTTGTCATGAAGGGCGAAGGAGATTCCTCCACCAGCTTCTGGTGGCGCCGTTGGATAGAACAGTCACGTTCACTAAGATGACAAACCGTACCAAACTGGTCTCCTGCAATTTGTATTTCTATATGGCGTGGTTCCTCCACAAATTTTTCCATATAGATGCCATCATTCTTAAAAGACGCACCTGCTTCTGCTTTGGCCGTATCGTATGCTTTTTCAATTTCAGCTTCTTCCCAAACCACGCGCATGCCTTTACCTCCGCCACCCGCAGTCGCTTTCAGGATAATAGGATAGCCCATTTCCTTAGCCACTTCTTTGGCTTGCTTCACGCTTTCCAGCAAGCTTTTTGAGCCCGGTATGCATGGCACGCCTGCTTTTATCATCGTTTCTTTAGCCGTCATCTTATCACCCATAGACCGGATCATAGATGGGGTAGGACCAATGAATTTGATATTATATTGAGCGCATATTTCCGAAAAATTTGCATTTTCTGCCAGGAAACCATAACCCGGATGTATAGCATCTGCATTTGTTATTTCTGCAGCAGCCATGATATGAGGAATGTTAAGATAAGAATCTGCACTCTGGGCTTTGCCTATACACACTGCCTCATCCGCAAAGCGGACATGCAAACTGTCTTTATCTGCAGTGGAGTAAACAGCCACCGTCTTGATTCCCATCTCGCGACAAGTGCGGATAATACGCAGGGCGATCTCGCCACGGTTGGCTATAAGTATTTTTTTAAACATTTTTTCAAATTACTCAGTTACTCAATAGCTCAGTTGTAGCAGTATTGGCACTGATTTTAGTTTTTTAGAATGTTTTTCTTTTGCAGTATTAATTAAGCAATCTCAACCAGGAATAGCGGTTGGTCATATTCTACCGGTGATGCGTCGTCTGCCAATACTTTTACGATCTTTCCTTTTATCTCGCTTTCTATTTCGTTAAACAATTTCATGGCCTCTATGATACATAAAACATCTCCGGGCTTAATTTCATCGCCTACATTGACGAATAGAGGTTTTTCGGGTGATGGGCTGCGGTAGAAAGTGCCTATCATCGGAGATTTGATGGTAACTAGTTTATCATTAGCTGGGGGAGTTGCAGCTTTTTCGCCTGCAGGAGCAACTGCCGGTGACTGAGCTGGCCCTGGTTGAGGCGCAGCTGGCTGCATCATAGTTTGCATAGGCATAGGTGCCTGTACAACATACTGCGTGCCACTTGTTTGTTCTTGTTTTATCGTGATCTTGAAATCGCCTTCTTCAATACTTAATTCGCTGATATTGGATTTATTGATCACCTTTATCAGTTCCTGTATTTGTTTATACTCCATGATTTTAATTTTAAATTGGATGAATAAAATTGCTTATTCCTTCACACGCTCCACGTAATTCCCGGTCTTGGTATCTATCTTTATAAGCTCGTCTGTATCAACAAAAAGAGGTACTAAAATGGTAGCTCCTGTTTCAAGTGTTGCAGATTTCATAGCCCTTGTTGCAGTATCGCCTTTTACTCCGGGTTCAGAATAAGTAACACGCAGGTTTACGCTGGGGGGCAGTTCCACACTCATTGGGGTCTCTGTTTCTGTATTTACCAACACAAAACATTCCTGTCCTTCTTTGTAAAGCTCAGGGTGCTCGATCATGTTCTCGCTGATAACAATTTGTTCGTAAGAAGAGTTATCCATCAGGTTAAAACCCATATCGTCTTTATATAGGAACTGGTATGGACGGCGTTCTACACGAACCGGGAAGATGTTATCGCCTGAGTTCCAGGTTTGTTCAATGGTGCGGGTATTATCAACACCTTTTAATTTTGCCCATACTTTGGCACCTGCACGTGCCGTCTTGTTCTGTCCGAAATCTACTACTGAGTAAAGGCTGCCATCTAATTTGATGATCAAACCGGTACGCATGTCTGCTGTTGTTGCCATTAATTGTTTTTTGTAAGGATTGCAAAAGTAATCAATAAAGCCAAAATGCGAAATATTGAATTTTAGAAGATTTCACCCTTAAAAAGCACTTTTTCTACCGGATTATTGCCAAAATCGTACGGAATATAGGCCAAAGAAGGCATTTTTTTAGTAATTATGATATTTGCTTTTTTGCCATTTTTTATGCTGCCCAGTTCGTTTTCCAGTTCAAGAGCGGCGGCTCCGTTTATGGTTACAGCATTTACAGCTTCTTCGGGTGTCATTTTCAGTTGTGTGCAGGCTATGGTTAGCAATAAGGGTACATTTCCCGATGGGCAGGAACCGGGATTATAGTCCGTAGCAAGGCATACAGGCAAGCCGGCATCAATCATTTTTCTGGCAGGCTGGTATGGTATGCCCAGGAAAAAAGCAGCAGCGGGCAAAAGGGTGGGTATGGTTTTTGATCCCATTAGCGCATCTATTTCAGCATCCCCCACACATTCCAGGTGGTCCACGCTCACCGCATGATGTTTTACACCCACCTGCACGCCACCCGAATAATGCAACTGGTTGGCATGTATTTTAGGCTTCAAGCCATATTTCCATCCTGCCTCCAGCAATCTTTCCGTATCCGCTACACTAAAAAATCCTTCTTCACAAAAAACATCCATATAATCGGCCAGGCCTTCTCCGGCTACTTTTGGCAACATTTCATTTATTATGAGCTTTATATAGCCTTCTTTATCTTGTTTAAAATCAGTAGGATATGCATGTGCTGCCAAAAAACTGGCCTTTATAGGCACAGGGGCATTTTCTTTCAGTTTTCTGATCACGCGCAGCATCTTTAATTCTTCTGTTGTGCTCAGTCCATAGCCGCTTTTTATTTCTATAGCCCCGGTTCCCTGTCTCATTACTTCGTATAAGCGGACAAGGCTTTGTTCGTAAAGGGCTTCTTCAGGCGTGTCCTTAAGTCTTTGGGCAGAGTTTAATATTCCACCACCCCTGCGGGCTATTTCCTCATAGCTAAGGCCTTTTATACGGTCCACGAACTCCTGTTCGCGGGGAGCTGCAAAAACCAGGTGGGTATGCGAGTCGCACCAGGCAGGCAATACAAACCTGCCGCTGGCATCAATATATTCGTTAGCGTGTGCATCTGCTATATCTGCCATCCTGCCAAAGCTATGTATCAGCCCGCTTTCTATCATTAACCAGGCATGGTCAATGCCCGGTATTGCTGCCATATCCTTCCCCGAAACTCTTTGCCTGTTTTCATTGCCTTCTTCGGTTTGGCAAAGCCTTTTTATATTAGTTATGAGAGTGCGCATGAACACTTTTGACTTGTCGTGATAAAAGTATAATAAAAAGAGTGCGGGACAAACAATATATGCTTGCCCTCGATGAATACTCTTTTGTCAAAAAACAAAAGCCCCGCATTGCGGAGCTTTATATATTGAATGTTTTATAAATTTATGCTGTAGCAGCAGCAAGCCTTTTTACCAGGCCTGATTTAATATTGCTCGCTTTGTTTTTATGTATAACATTGCGTTTTGCCAGCTTATCTATCATAGATATCACTTTAGGAAGTTCTGCCGCACTCACAGCTTTATCGGTAGTAGCTAAAAGTTCACGGATAGCGTTACGGGTTGTTTTGCCATAATAACGGTTACGTTCACGGCGTTTTTCACTCTGGCGTGCGTCTTTTTTCGTTGCTTTATGATTTGCCATCTAATTATTCGTATTTTTTAAGGCTGCAAAGGTAATAAAAAATTAAAATTAAAAAAAAAAA
>CAIYVS010000121.1 GCA_903929655.1 uncultured Bacteroidota bacterium
GCTGCAACTATCCATTTCAAAATAACCACTAGTTTGGTTAAAGGTATTTTCAAGAATAGTTACGATATAATCACATTTATTATGATAAAAATTACACCCTTTAAGCCGTATTGGTTGAGTACTAAAGAATCCATAATTTGAAATTGTCGGCGAATACGCATATTTAATATCTTGTACGTTGCAGTGCTCAAATAATGAGGAAGTGTCCCCATAACTCTCGAGGGCAATTCCTTTCCATCCGCCATCTGAAGACAAACTATTTGACCACCCCAAAGTGTCATAAGCTTTAAAGGTAATAGGTTGCGATGATGTTCCGACAGCATATAAACTCCCCCAAACGTCCATATAATAGGAACCATGAAATATGACCTCTACTCCCGGATCAATTGTTAAGGTGTCCATGGAATTGATGAAAATATCCGTATCTATATTGTAGGGAGAACCGGCAAGCGTCCAATGTCCTGAAATATCAGGAGAGCTAATTGTTGTTTGAGCATCACTGGTGATGGCAATTAAAGAAAAAATAAGAAAGGATAAGTATTTCATGGTGTCCTTCATTGGTGGTCTATGATCCTTAAAATGCAATTTTCAATTTTACTATTCATTATTAGATGCTAAAAAGCAGTGCGTAAATAAATTTGTAGTATTTTACTGCTTTTCAATATTGCGTCTCGGTTTTCATATTATACTTTTTAAGCATTCGTAATACTTAGAGCATTTCGGATATCAGTTCATATTTATAATATATAGACATCTGAAAGCACATTAAGGTTGGTTTGTCCTTGCAAACAACTATTCTTATTTGCAGATCACTAATCGTTGTATATATGATGCCCCGTAATTGTCTGTAAGTTTCAGCATGTAAACACCTGAACTCAGATCAAGATGAACATGATTATCGTTCTGCGGGAATTGAATTTGTTTTTCCAGTAGTTTTTTTCCTGACAGGTCATATATATCCATCATTACAGGTTCTGTATTAGAATTTGTATTCCTGATCATTATTTCATCCTTTGCTGGGTTAGGATAAACACTTACACCGTTCTCTTGTAAATGTTCACTATTCACATTCACGCCACTACTCACCATCTCCACACTCACCACCACAGTATCATAGGTAGTTAGCCCACACAATATTTGCGATACAACATATATATGATGACTGTTCAGCACATTATCCTTGCACCATATACCCGCATTCAGCGTATCTATCAATACCCCGTCTCTATACCATTTTATTCCCGGTATAGTTTCATCTCTGCCAAGCAAAAAACTATCCAAGTATCCTTTATGTAGCGTGTCCGTACCCCATGCAAAAGCTTTGGTATCACTCTCTATCACACTTACATCATCTACTAAATACCATGAACAGCCACTTGCTAAGTGCCACGAGTCGAAAATTGTATAGTTCGTATTTGTTTTATTGAAAAAATTGCCGATGGTTATAAATTTTTCATTCCCCGTAGCAGTAAAAGTTCCTTCTATTTTTACCCAGTTCAAAGTGTCATTAATGATAGTAGTCTCAACGATCTGGGGAGTATATTGAATTTGAGGCTTATCACAATTGCTTGTACTGGTATCAATCTGCCCATTATCTAGATAAGCACCAATATGATTTATTGCATACTCGGATTCCTGCTCCAGCGCAACATAAAATGTTACACAATAAGACTTATTTGCAACAAGTGATTTGTAAAAACGACCTTGTAAGTAGTCTCGTTTTACGGGGAAAGTAGCTGAATTTTCATCGTAAAACATTTGTACCTGCGCCATACCATTACCCGTCCTAGGATAATGGTAATAAGACAAAGAATAGGGTATGCCAACATCAATATTGGTTCCTGCACAACTATTGCAGTATTCCGGTATGCAAGTTCCAGTATTTGTACTATCGCTTGCGCTCCAAAAATTGGCGAATTTTATTTGGTCCCATGCATTAGGGCATTGGCTATATTGTTCAAAACTTGGGTTATGGACATAATTTACCTGCGCATAAGCATTTGAAGTAAATATAAGCAGTAGGTAACAAACAAATGTTACACTACTGCTTTTTAATATATACTTAATTGTCCTCACGCTACGCTAATTTACTATAAATTTCAATGTATAACTCTTTCCTTCCATATCCCTCAATACTACGAGATATAATCCTGGACTTAGATTTTGTAAATGGAGAGGAGTAATACCTTGCTTGAACAGTAGTTCTCCTTTGAACACACTCTGTCCCTCAGCATTCAAGACTTCAGTGTTCACCGAGTTCTCATCTATTATTTTTTGTAGCAAAGTAATATTCCCATTGTTCGGATTAGGGTACAAATTATACTCTTGTGTTTGGGTAGCACTTATCTGCGATCCTGGCAGCACCTTACGGCCACCTCCGCCACCTAATACAGCATTACAGGTAGAATCATCATTCCAAGTTCCCAGGTCATTATAGACCACTGCATATAAGGCCCTTGCTTTATACACTACAGGGCCATCCCTTAGCGGGCACAAACTGGCGATGCTTATGATCTGGGCACTATCGGCACTACTTAATGCAGTACTCATATAATTGATAACAAGCTGGTAGAAGCTTTTATAGTCGCTCACAATATAGTCTGCATCAATATAGTCTGTTATCACGACCGTACTCTTCCCATCTGGTGTCGTGTAGCTGCCAGGCTTAGCTGCGAGATCTGTACCCAGCAATGTTTGGGCATCTCTAAGGTCTCCGCTGGCAATATAATTCTCTATGTTATCCAGGTAGCCATAACGGCTATTGGCTGCATTGTCCATAAAGGTTTGCAGTATCAGGGAGCTGTCCGCATAATTAGTATAAATGATCGTGCTGTCATCATTGTCAAATACAGCTTTTGTCTGTAATGCCTCATACATGCTGAACTGTGCTAACCAGTCGTTCACATTCTCATTATTTCCGTAAGTAATATTATTAAGTGCCACATCTTCAAATGGCGCTATGGATGATGGAGCTACGCTGGGCGGCGGCATGTGTGCACAGCTATCACTTGTTCCTATCATTACTTCATGGATACCTCCATGAATATTTGCAGGAAAAACAGTATACTTCCAATTACCAAAATTAGGATTTCCATATCTCACCGATGGGTCAGTCCATGGATAATTTTTATATACCCATAGTTTGGAATTGGAATCTATAGACTGAATATTAAATGTTTGATACGGCCCTCCGCTGATATTCCAGTTAGTCCCTAACCACTGGCAGCGTATCGCGCTGTCCAGTGGCTTATACCATTGTTTACCTATCACGGCATTATTCAGCACAAAGCCTTTCAGATCGGCCTGCATTTTATTCAGCACCCATTTGGTGCTGGTATTGGTACCTGCAAACTCAAAGCCCCGTCCTACACTGTCCGCATAATTACAGTTCACCCGTATATTGCTATTTACACTACTGTAAATACCCCTGATGATATGATTTGTCGTATCCGCTTTAGTAGTATTATCAGCGCCGTATACATTGTTAAAATAAATACTGTTCTGGTTATTGTTTAAGTGCTGTATACCATACTGGGCTGGGCTTGCCGGGTTGTTGAACAATTTGATCTCATTGCTGTCCGATGAAGGATATGGTCCCTTAAAAAAGCCATTCACCATAATGCCATTATAGGCATCAATAAAATTATGGTCTATATGGGCATTGCCCGCTATACCTGTATACGAGCCTAAAGATGAGGTCGAATTCTGCACACTGATGGCCTGGTTCACAAAGCCCGTAGCCGTTAAATAAGTACGGTTGATCGTATTCCAGCTGATGCGGAATTTCGGTGGAGCGGTGGGACATGGATTGTTACCATTTGGTAAATTGACAACACTCGAAAAAGCGATCCCATTACCTATATTGTAAATGGAGTTATTGTAAATATCCACCGTATCATAACTATTGCTCGATAAATTATACCCCCAGTTCACACCGCTTGCCGGGCCCTGGTTGCCCACCATCAGCGCCTGCTGGCCCCGCATGCAATAATAATTCTGCAAGGTCACGGCACTATTGCTGCATGCCCAGAACTGGTTGCTGATCGTATTGACATTAATGACCTGGAACTGCCCGTAAAAGGCCGGGGATGTACTGCAATTGCCAAACACACCGTAATTGGCATTCGCAACAACGCTGTTCAGTAAGGTCACATTGGCATTGGTCGCCTGTATCCCGTATCGCAGGTTATCGAACATGTTCCGGTAATAAGCCTGCGAGGCGTCACCTATCTGCATCCCAAAGAATTTATCATAATTAGTGATAGTGCAGCCGCCTCCTAAACCGGGTGATCCTACCTGCACAGAGGACCTGGCATCATTTCCTACCTTGTTCAGCACGATACCTGCATAGGCAGGCAGTGTATTGTTGCAAGGAGTAGCAGGGAAAGTATTATTTAAATTGAATGGTGGGGTAAGCGGGTTGAGGGGGCTGAAACTGCCTTCCAGTATAGCAACGGAGTTCCAGTTACTATAACTCGTGGCTATGCCGCTCCTGCTCGTAAAGATGCTGGCACGTATCCGGAAGGGATAAGTAATGACACTGTTCGAGGTATCACCCTGTATATACAGGCCGATGCTGTCCTTATTAAAAATGCTGCTGTCTGCTGCAAAAGTATAGCCTGATGTGGCATTTACCGGGTTAAAGATCGCCACCGCGGTGTCCGCATCTTCTATCAATGTATTGGACAGGTATAGCTTCGCGCTGTGTCCTGCCACATTATACATCCTGATCCCCCGCCACATATAGGCATTGCAGCCTGTGAACAGGTGACAACTGTCCAGTGTCAGGTTCGCTGCAGGGTCTATGGTGATAGTGATATTCGTATCACATAGCATGTACGCCTTTTTTATCGTCGCTCCGCCGGCGATCGTCTGGATGGTGATATTGCCGTTTATATAATACTTATGCCCTGCCTGGAAGTAGGCCGCAAAATAAGTGCCTGCGGGCACCGTGGTATAGGCACCAACACTATTGAATATGACACAGGGACAAAAGGTCTCTGAGAGCATATTTACAATAGTGGAGGCGCTTGCAGTGCATCCATAGCTATTCGTCTCAATGACCGTATAGGTGCCTGAAGAAGACGAGTCTATATAAGAAGAACCGTTCGCACCGACGATCACTATCCCGTTCTTCTCCCATACATAAGTGATACCGCTGCCCGTATTGGCTCGCAGGGTGTCCTTATTCCCGTTGCACATGGTACTCGCGGCACTAAGGGTCACGGTCGGGCTTGGGTTCACCGTTATCGTAAAACTCAGGGGTATCCCGTTGCAGCCGTTCGCGTGAGGCGTTACCGTGATCGTTGCGCTTATTGGGGCGCTACCCATATTGGTAGCCGTGAATGATGCTATATTACCGCTGCCGCTGGCACCGAGCCCTATCGCTGTATTATTATTCGTCCAGGTAAATGTCACCCCGCCCGGTGTACCGCTGAAAATGATCGCAGGAACAATGACACCATTGCAAGGGGTGTAAGGGCCCGGATTCGAAACGGTCGGATAAGGTCTTACAACGATCAGGAATGTAACGGGAGTTCCGGGGCAGCTTACCGTACCGAGCGCATAGTGAGGTGTTACCGTAATGGTAGCTGTAACAAAGGTAGTACCTGTATTGATCGCCGTAAATGGCCCTATGAAACCACTGCCGCTGGCAGCCAGTCCTATAGCCGTATTGCTATTCGTCCAGGTATAGGTGACACCGCTTGAGGGCGAAATGCTGTTAAAACTCACGGAGGTGCCGGCACCCGCACATGCGGTATCATTGAGGGGCGTATACATTACCGGTAGCTGATTTAAAACGAGGGTGGCAGCATTGGTCGTATCAACACATCCTGCCCCGTTCGTTATAATGCAGCGGTACTGATACCCGTTCATGTTCGAGGTCGTATAGCTCATATGCAAGGTATCACTGAAGATACCTGTATAGGGAGGGTAAATGACCATGTTGGTCCATCCGGGCCCGGCATTCAGCTGCCACAGGAAGCTGCTCCCGCTTCCCATGCTCCCGGTATTGGCAATAAAACTGGCAGCACTGCCCAGGCATACCGTATCATTTGCCAGGAAGGATGCATATTGCTGTACCCGTATATCATCCACAAAAATATAATTGGAATAGGACGCAGGATAAGATGAATTTACAGGGTTCTCAAAAATGTCATTATAGAAGAACAGGGCCGCATAGTTTTGTCCGGCAGGTACTGTAAAGGTATCGGTCAGATGCACCCAGTTGCTGTCTTGTCCATTGGACAGTAAAGGATAGGTCGTTGGGGCAGGAACTGTAAAGTCAAGTTGCGATGGCATCCATATGGAGGTGTTATTATAAAAGGGCGCGATCTGTTGCAGCGGCAGTGCGGGCATGATCGTCTGGAACCAGGTCACATTCAGTAAAGCTTTACTCAGCCCGAAGCGTATATGGCCGGCATTGGCAAGAAAAGGTAGCGCGGCATTGCTGCTTGGGTTCAGTACTTTTGCCCAGAGATCCATCTTGTAGGTATTGCCTCCCTTTAAGGTATCTATTCGTTCCTGCAAGCCTTCCCCCAGCCATTGCCGTGGGCCGGTCGCATACACAAAATTACTGCCGTATGCCATGGCATGGGCACCGCTGTCAAATAAAGAACCCCAGACCCCCACAAAATGGTAATTGCCTGCAGGAGAACCCACATGTGGGCCTGTTGATGGGGTGCTGATATTGGAAGGGATCTGGTAGCTGGCGGTAGTGTAGGCAGGCCCTGTATTCATCGGTACATTGATGCAGCCGCTCGAATACAGGTCAGGTGTCCAGTAGAACTCATTCCAGCAGTATAAGATCGTATTTGAATAATACATGGAAGCGCCTATGATGTCCCCGCAGTCATAATAGGTCGCATTCTCAAAGTCCCCGCAGGGTATGGAATTGGCGCAGGAGCCGGGGCATGGGCTGTTCACAAGCAGCGAGACCGTACCCGTTTTACCTCTCACGCCCGTTGAGCTTACAGGCACATAGCGCAATGTTTGTTCACCATTTTTTGCCCCAGACGCCGCGGTAAATGTAATGCTCGTGCCCGCAGTTCCTGAACTGGCGCTCAGCGTTCCTACGCTGTCGCCGCCGATCACTTCCAGGCCTTCAAAACTACCACCGGAAACGGCTATGTCATTACCCAGCAGATCAGTACCATGAATGCTTATGGTCCCGGAATTGGTAACGAAGGTATAGGATCCGTCACTGCCTATCCCGTCATTGATACCGATCACCTGCATGGCCGTACTGGCACTGCCCCCGTAATTGATATAGTTCAGATGGCTGCTATTTCCGAATATAGTGTTCACACTATATCCTATATCTGCAAGCACCTGTCGTTCCGCAGCGGTCGGGTAACGCTTCATAGCACCTCCCATGCTGCCGGGGTTGGTCACGTTACTTGTCAGGAAGTATTGGTTATTCTGGTGGCTCGGGCTTACGCCTCCATTGGCAATGTACAGATCCTCAAAATGGCCCAGGCTTACCCCTGCTTCCCAGCAATTGGGTGTGTATACCGCCTGCGGGTTCGTGAGGCCACCTTTATACATAATGGCTTTTGTAGAATCCGTAGAATCGGCCTGGCAGCTACCACTGTTGGGGATCAGTATCGAAGTACTGAGGGCAGTATTGAAATGGTAATTGTACATAACACTGCCGCTGCCATGACTTAACAGTGCCGTACCCGCCTGTGTTTGCACACCAAGGTCATAGCGCGAAAAATAGTTTTGCTTCGCACCGAATATGGACTTGCCGTCAGAGCCGATAAGAGAGCTAAAACCAAGCGCATTAATTATTTCTCTTAAAGTGATCGTGTAGAGATCGTAAGAATTTGAACTATTGGCAGGAGCGGAACTAAGCGAGGTGTCAAACGTTATACCACTGCTATCGAAGCGGATAGCCAGCATCCCATGAAAAAAGGTATTCCCGTTCCCGTAACTGGCAGAGTTCGCTAACAATGTCGGGGCAAAATTGGTATAAGCATCATTGCCCGATTGGATCGTGGTCCATATCATATTATCCGCTATTCCCGACTTGCCAGTATCGCTTGGCATACTGTAAAAAGACATGCCTGCGGCAAGATAATGCTTGCCATAAGGCCAGCTTATAGTGGCAGGGTTCATCACCCGTATATTTATTTTTTGCCCGTTAGTACTGCATGATGAATTGATGAAGGCAGACAGGTCGCTCAGCACCTGCGACACCACATTCAGGCGGCGCAGATGGGTGGCATCGCTTGCGAAATTTTCCATTCCGCTGCCAGGGGACAACCATAGCTGGTAGTACCCTGCAGCAACTGTTGATCGCGTAAGCGGTATCAGTGTACCGGTATATTGTGTCCTCAGCGTGTCATTTATCAGCAACTCCCCTAAATGATAGGAGTTCCCGAACTGGTCCCGTATGATACTTGCCGGGCCTCTTCCACCCGTCACAGAAGAATCAAGCGATGCAGGTTGTGCGTATGTTGCGAACGAGCAACAGCAAAAAATAAAAAGAAGAAAGACCCTCATTGAGGCGTAATACTGCTTCATGGTTAAACATTTATAGTTTAAAAAATAGATGACAAAATAGGTAATGCCTGATAGGGGATAAATAAGTAGGTAGGAGCTTAGGTGTAATGATCTGCTATTGGAATATATGCCTCTCTGTAATTCTTTCGCCTTTATTGCGGCTGCAAGATATAGACTATAAAAACAAGTGTCAACCGTAAATCTACGTAGTTTGCATTATTTATAATAAAATATGTATGGATAGATCCCTTAACAATAGTATTTTCGCAGGTCTAAATTTTTAA
>CAIYVS010000122.1 GCA_903929655.1 uncultured Bacteroidota bacterium
ATGCAAAAATGACAACTGCTATTCCTAGAATATTTAAAACATTTTTGCTTCCAATATTACTATCTGGGGCTTATTCTGATAAAATTGAAGGACAGGAAAATGATTCCAATAGAAAGCGATATAATATTTTACACAAAACAAAAAGCGGAGATAAACATAAGTTAAGAAATATCAACTGGCTGGATAAATATGATATAGTATATCGTTTTTATGATGGCAGAGCAGTAGTAGAAAAGAATAAAAAATATGGGTTTGTTGATACAAATGGAAATGAAATCATACACCTCGTTTTTGATTATATAAATGATTGTGGAGAAGGAAATGCTTGGGTCTATAAGGAAAATAAATTTGCATTAATAGATATAAAAGGAAAATTAAAAACCAAATTTATATATGACGAAGCCTGGTTTTTTAGCGAGCACAGGTCAAGAATTAAAAGGAATGGCTTATTTGCAAGGGCGTCAGCATATACACCCTTTCCTTCTGCCTGCGATGCTGCAACATCAAGCGGTGTAAGGTATCTTCCCCCGATCAATGAAGTCTTAATATTCAATCCTATAGTCGTGCCATTCTGGCCAACTTTTATTTCCTTGCCTACAAGTACATTTAGCATATACCCGGTATTATAGGCAGTATTTCTTTCTACGTCGTCACTACCCTTATATTTTGAATTAATAAGTGAGCTGGTGACAAGATAATAGAAACCCTTGTTCAGGAAATGTTCTATGGTTATCTCCAGCCCGTAATTATAACCTGTTCCATTATTTACAAGGCTGTCCTGGTTAGGTGGCGCGAAACTCATGCCTTCATTAATAGCGCTGTAAGAAGACAGGAAAGATGTTACAGGCACCTTGTCCAGGTATTGATAATAAGCCTCCGTTTTTACTCTTATATGGCTGCTGATATTAAGATCATAAGAAGCAACCAGGTGTTGGCTCCTGGTGAAATCGAGGTTCTGATTTGTATATGCAATTCCTGATGTCGTTTGTGTTTGTACAAAATAAGAATAGATGCTTTGCTCCTGGCTATGCAGGCCATAACCCAGGGCTAAGGCATTTCTGCTATTGATAGCGTAACGGAAACTGATACGTGGCTCTGCAGCAAAACTTTTATTCAGGTCCAGATATAAAAAATGGATGCCACTCACACATGAAAATGCCTCGTTGAAACGGTGTTTCCACTGAAAATAACTTTGTGCCAGCCCCATATTGCCATTTTGATCCACATAAACCTTATTGGGTTTATCGGGATACATTTCAGTATTGTTGAGCTTAAAGCTGGTATTATCATACAGCACGCCAGCCTGTATGTTGTTTTTGGCATTGAATTTATGCAGGTAAGTAGCTTTTAAAGATGCTTTCCCGGTTTTGAAGGTAGCAGCCTGGCTGGGAGAAACTGAGCCATCTATATAACTGATGGAATCTGAACTGAAATTTTCATAGGTTGTTGAATAGCCCGCAAGGAGGCCAAGGGAAGATTTTTCTGATAACTGGTAATCATAAGTGATGCCTGTAATAGTGGTTGCATACCTTATTCTCTGGTTTTCATATGGGTTACCTCCGCTATAAAGATCAGGTTTGGTAGTATCTATATCTTTGCCTAAAAAATCTACTTTACTATTACCCGCTATGCCAAAAAGGCTGATCTTACTTTTTTTGCCGGGATGATACGTGAGTTTATAATTTACATCCTGGTATATAGGTACCGATGTGCCGGTGCCAAGGTTGATGCCTAATGTTTTAAAAACACTCAGAGTGCTATACCTGTAATTGATCAAATAAGAAGCATTTTGCTTATTACCTATGGGGCCTTCCGCTCCGCCTTCAAACCCGTTAAAGCCTACCTGGGCCACATATTCGGGCTTATTCATGTTCCCATCTCTGAGCCTTATATCAAATACGCCCGCTAGTGCGTTTCCGTATTGGGCAGGGAAGGCGCCGGTCATAAAATCAGATTTATCAATATTGTTGCTGTTCAGCATACTTACCGGGCCGCCAGTTGTGCTGAGTGCCCCGAAGTGATTAGGGTTAGGTGTATTGAGTCCATCTATTTGCCATAACATGCCTGTGGGCGAATTACCCCTTACTACTATGTCGTTCCTGCTATCATTACCTGCAACAATGCCTGCAAAATTCGCAGCAATCCTGGATGGGTCTCCAAGTCCACCGGCATATAGTTTGGTTTCATCTACGTTAAATGAGCGGGCACTTACCATAGCCATATCATTTATGGTGCGGTTCTTGTCCCGGCTGCGGTTATATGTCACCGCTACTTCATTCAGTTTGTGCAGTGCTTCTGTAAGCCCTATGTTCAGGTTCACTTGCTTACCTGCAGTTACTTCAATATCGCCCAGGTAGCGGGTTTCATACGTTAGAAAAGATATCTTAAAAGAGTGTCTTCCTATTGATACGCTGTCTATCCTGAAATATCCTTTTTCATCTGTTACAGTGCCTCTTGCAGGCTTGCAGTTAATTACCTCAACCACGGCACCTGTTATGGGAGATTTGGAAGCCTCGTCATACACATTGCCTGTGATGGTTTGTGTTTGTGCAGGAAGAATTATTGGCAACAATATACTTAGTAAAAATAGTAAATGGCGTTTCACGTTTATGATTTTTGTATTGCAAAAATCAGCACTAAAATATTTCCAGCCATTGACCCAAATCAATATTATGTTTTAAGTGTTGATTCATTGATCCTGATCAATAAACCATAACAGGGGCCTTTTGGGTTTTGTTCATTCTGGCCTTTACTCTGCTTAGTGCTTCAGGGGTCACATTCAAGAGAGAAGCTATCATATATTGAGGTACTTTCTGCAATAGCCATGGCTGCTCATTGATAAGCCTCCTGTATCTCTGCTCAATAGTTTCTTTTGTAGAAATAATATTGATTTCATTGATCCTTATAAACATTTGTTCTGCTATAAGTCGTCCTATAATATTCGCTTCCGGAATCTCCCTGTACAATTTCTGCAGGTTTTCATAGTTTGTCTCAACAAGCTCTGTATCTTCAAGAGCCTGTATATATTGGAAGGAAGGGGTACGGGTAAGGAAACTTGCATACTCACTTACATACATGCCCTCGTTCATAAAACATAAGGTTTTCTCGCGTCCTTCAGCTATATAATAATAGCGGATCAGCCCGGAATTAATAAAGGAGACATGATTGCATATTCCGCCTTCTTTCAGTAAAAATTCTCCTTTTTTAAATGTTCGGATATTCAAAAGGTTTTGGCAAATGGCCCAGCTTTCTTCCGTCATTGATGGAAGCAGTTCTTTATAATAAGCCTTTAGTTTAGAAAATTTGTCGGCATTCATATCCATAAAATAGCAGTAAACAAACTTACGGAAAAAATATTATATCAATATCCTCCATTTGTATTGAAAGGGGTGAAATATGGTGTGAAAGTTTAAACTTTAAGGATTGCCATAAATATTTATATAAATTCGCAAACCTTTAGTTCAAAATAATAAAATGCTGAAATGAAAAAATTAATACTGATACTGGCAGCCGTATTGCCCTTTATTTCTTTCGCCCAGGATGACCTCGTAAAAAAACTGGATGCCAACAAAAGTGATAGCGCAAAGAAAAAATTTGTCTTCACTGATATCATCAATCTTGAAAACACATCCGTAAAAAACCAGGCAAGTTCAGGAACCTGCTGGAGTTATAGTACCAATTCCTTTCTTGAAAGTGAAATGATACGTATAGGTAAAGACCCGGTAGACCTTGCAGAATTGTTCAGTGCCCGTAATGTATATATCGAGAAAGCAGACACTTATGTGCGCCTGCATGGCTCCCTGGCATGGGGCGATGGCGGCGAATGCCATGATGTAATAAACATGTATGCCAAATACGGGGCCATGCCGCAGGAAGCATATACAGGCCTGCATTATGGCACCAAAAAAAATAAATTCGGGGAAATGCAGGCTGTGCTGAAAGGAATGCTGGACGGCGTGGTGAAGAATGCCAATGGTAAATTAACACCTGTATGGAAAGATGCTTTTAAAGCAGTATTGGATACTTACCTGGGCGCAGTGCCAGAGACTTTTGTTTATAAAGGCAAAGAATATACCACTAAAACTTTTGCAAAAGAAGTAGTGGGCCTGAACCCCAAAGACTATGTGGAACTATCATCTTTTACAAATGCACCTTATTACAAGAAAACAATGCTTATGGTGCAGGACAACTGGAGTTTTGATAAAGTGTATAATGTGAAATTTGAGGATATTACAAGGACCATAGATAATGCATTAAGGACCGGGTACACCGTGGCATGGGCTGCTGATGTAAGTGAAAAGTACTTTAGCTGGAAAAACGGGGTTGCCTATGTACCAGAAAAAGACTGGGAAGATATGGATGACTCTGATAAAAAATATATGTTTGAGGGGCCTAAGCCGGAACGCAAGATCACAGCAGAAACAAGGCAGACCGCTTTTGATGATTATGAAACCACAGACGATCATGGCATGCACATTGTAGGCCTGGCCAAAGACCAGAAAGGAAGAGAGTACTATATTGTTAAAAATTCATGGGGAGTGAAAAATGATTATAAAGGCTATATTTATGTAACCAAAGCTTATGTACAATATAAGACTACAGCCTTTTTGCTGCATAAGGATGCCTTACCCCCTGCGCTGGCGCAAAAACTGAATTTAGAATAATATTCTGTTAAAGAAATTCAAAATCCTTGCTGGCCGTATGGATAAGAAGCAGAGAAAATTAAATTTGCATACGGCTATACATTAAAAATGCTTCGTTTTCAACATACATATCATTTGTTTGCTTTGGCGCTGCTGCCACTGCTCATCATCCTTTTTATATGGATGATATACTGGCGTAGAAAGAAATTGAAGAAACTGGGCGATGAAAAGCTGGTTATGGAACAGATACTTGGCTTCATCCCCGGAAGAAACACTTTTAAATTTACACTGCTGGCCATTGGTTTTTTCTTTATCGTAATAGGTTGGGCTAACCTGCAGTCTGCAGACAAGACTGAAAAAGTGCAACGGAAAGGGGTAGATGTAATATTTGCACTGGATGTAAGTAAAAGCATGCTTGCCAAGGATGTGCAACCCGACAGGCTTACCAGGGCCAAGCAACTGATTATGCATATGATGGATAAGATGCATAATGACCGAGTGGGATTGATTGTTTTTGCAGGCCGGGCATATATGCAGGTGCCATTGACAGTAGATTACAGCGCCACAAAAATGTTGCTGCAAAATGTAAGCCCCGATATGATACCTACCCAGGGAACCGTGATAGGGGACGCAATAGATATGGCCATGCAATCATACTCTAAACAGGAAAGAAAATACAAGGCGTTGGTTATTATATCAGACGGAGAAGATCATGACGAGCAGGCTATACAAAAAACAAAAGACGCCGCAGAAACCGGGGTTACGGTGCATACCGTAGGCATAGGATCTGCCCAGGGAGCTACCTTATATGATCCGGTTACCAAATCTGTTAAACTGGATGAAAGCGGTAATCCTGTGATAAGCAAATTGAATGAAGATGAATTGAAGAGCATTGCAAGTGCCGGACATGGCACCTATAACCTGCTGCAAAACACAGATGATGTAGCCAACAAACTAATGAATGAACTGGACGGGATGGAGCAAAAAAGCCTGGGTTCGGTAGTATTCACAGATTACACAAGCTATTTTCAATATTTTCTTATAATAGGGTTTATTGCATTGTTAATTGAGTGGCTACTACCTGGTGTAAAAAAGAAAGCGATAACAATATGAGGAAGCTGTTTATATATATGATGGTTTGTATGCTAAGTGTAGATGCGCATGCGCAAACCAACCTTCTTATAGATAAAGGGAACAAATTGTATGAGGAGCAGAAATACAAAGAAGCTGCCGCTGTTTATCAAAAAGCATTGTCTAAGAACCCCACCCTCACACCCGGCCTCTTTAACCTCGGCAACTCTCTCTATCAGCAAAAACAATTTGATGCATCCAGGCAGGTGATGGGGGCCACAGAAAAAGCTGCTACAAATAAGACAGCGAAATCTGCTGCCGACTATAATATCGGCAATACCTATATGGCAGAAAAGAAATGGGAGGATGCGTTAAAGTCTTATAAACAAACCCTGCGCAATAATCCCCAGGACACAGATGCGAAATATAACCTATCCTATGCCGAAGAAATGCTGAAGAAGCAACAAGGCGGCGGGGGCAAGGACCAGAAGCAACAACAACAAGACCAGAAGAAGCAGGACCAGAAGCAACAACAACAGAAAGACAATAAGGATAAAGACAAAGATCAGCAGAAGCAGGACCAACAAAATAAAGATCAGAAAGACCAGGACAAAAAAGATCAGCAACAGGCTCAATCTCAACCCAGTAAACTTTCTCAGCAACAAGCCGACCAGTTATTGAATGCTTTACAGCAGGAAGAAAAAAAGCTTCATGAAAAACAACAAAAGGAAAAAGGAATACCTGTTAAGTTGGACAAAGATTGGTAATCTGCCTGGTTCAATTTGGATAATATAGTCCCGTGATTTATCTTTTTCAGCTCTTATATTTTCTTATGCCTTCAAAAGTTATTAACAGTTTTTTTGAAAGTATGTGAAAAAAAAAGTAAAGATTTTTTTTTAGTAGTGAAAATTCTTTTTAATATTGTGGTAGGATTGTATTTACTAACCCATCCTTTATAAGAGTCCGGCAGTTTACAACACTTGCCGGACTTTTTTTTAGCCTTATAAGACCATTGCCGGCAGCGCATTTCACAACAAACATTTTTTTGCAAAACTGATTTCTGTTTTTTCAGAATAGTATTTTTACAGGAAAGAACTCAGTAAGCCATCGGCGTGAAAAAATGTCCATTTGCATTCTTTCATGTCTTTCCTGCAAAAAAACCGGCCATACTAACTCATGATTTTTAAAGTCCCTGATAAGTAAACTTCTGCAGGCATACTAATTCCCATGTCTGCCATAAAGTATGCGCCTGGAAAAACAAAACACCCAGGTCTCATCCGCTGCGGAAATATAACAGCCGGGGAATAAGACTAAGGTTTTGGGAAGGAGAATACTATATATGATGCCCGTAAACCGGCATTAATATGTAAACTTGTGTTATAATAACAGATAATTATCATACTTTTCATAGCTTTTCGGCTGGCTTGGCTATTTTTGCACTGTTAAAAACATTTTAAGATTTATGTTCAATTTAGTTTTATTTGGTCCTCCCGGTAGTGGTAAGGGTACACAATCAATAACCATTGCAAGCACTTATCATCTTCAGCATATATCAACCGGCGATTTGTTACGTGATGAGGTAGAAAGACAAACAGCTCTTGGTGTGGAAGCAAAGAAATATATGGACCAGGGTTTATTGGTTCCGGATGAAGTGGTTATTGGGATGATCAGCAGCAAAATAGATGAATCACAGGACGCACGTGGTTTTATCTTTGACGGCTTTCCACGCACTAAAGCACAGGCCGAAGCACTGGATAAATTACTGGAGTTCAAGAATACAAAGATCGATCTTGTTTTGGCACTCGATGTTCCTGAAGCAGAATTAATAAAACGCCTGGTAGGACGTGGGGCCAGCTCAGGCAGAAGCGATGATAATGAAGAAGTAATTACCAAAAGGATCAAAGAATACCATTCTAAAACAGAACCCGTAGCCAATTATTATGATGCACATGATAAATTGGAGCGTGTGAAAGGAGATCACAGCATAGAAGATACTTTCAAACTGCTTGCCAGGCATATTGAAAAATACCTGCTGCCTGCATAAGGAAAGATGTGAATACAGTTTAAGTGAACAGTGATTTAATAAGCGCGAAAGTGGAAAAAGGAAATTTTGTTGATTATATACGTTTGTTTGGCCATTCCGGTAAAGGAGGGGCAGGAAGTTCTCATTTTGCGCGTACCAAATTTAACCCGATGGCCGGCCCTGACGGAGGAGACGGAGGACGTGGGGGGCACATCATATTAAAGGGCAATGGGCAATTGTGGACCTTGATACATTTACGGTATCGCAAAAATATTATTGCCGATGATGGCGAGAATGGCAGTAAAAATAAATGCTCGGGCAAAGAGGGGGAAGATGTAATTATAGAAGTACCCTTAGGCACCATTGCAAGGGACGAGGAGACCGGTGAACAGGAAGCCGAGATGCTTGAAGATGGACAGGAGATCATATGGCTGAGGGGAGGACGTGGGGGTTTAGGCAATTGTAACTTTGCCACACCTACCAACCAGGCACCCGAATACGCGCAGCGGGGCGAAATGGGTACAGAAGGCTGGAAATCGCTGGAGTTAAAAATACTGGCTGATGTAGGCCTTGTAGGTTTTCCAAATGCAGGTAAATCAACTTTATTATCTGTAATTAGCGAAGCCAAACCTAAAATTGCAGATTACGCATTTACCACACTGATACCCCAGTTAGGTATAGTTCCTTACAGGGACAACAAGTCATTCTGTATGGCCGATCTCCCTGGTATCATAGAAGGGGCAGCAGAAGGGAAAGGATTGGGACATCGCTTTTTGAGGCATATAGAACGCAATTCAGTTTTGTTATTCATGATCCCGGCAGACAGTAATGATCATGCAAAGGAGTTTGAGATACTACTGAATGAACTGGAGCAGTACAACCCTGAACTACTGGATAAAAAGATCCTGATTGCAATAAGCAAAAGCGATATGCTGGATGAAGAACTGAAACAGGCCATTACAGAAACCCTGCCAAAAGGCTATCCTCATTTATTCATCTCATCCCTCACCAACCAGGGAATTAATGAACTAAAGGATGCCTTGTGGAAAGCTTTGACTGAGGAATAAAAGTTTTAGCCTATTAAATTTTCATAGAACTGATGCTACAAAAACATAATTTTAACCCAGATTTTGCAGTTGAATAAAATCTGACAGCATGTCGTATTTTTAGGTATGAGTCTTCGCCATCAATATGTAGATCAGCCTGTAACCCCTTGG
>CAIYVS010000123.1 GCA_903929655.1 uncultured Bacteroidota bacterium
CGCTGATTTCCTGGGATTTGAAGACCCTTCTTATTTTAACCGTTTCTTTAAATCTAATGCTGGCATAACTGCCGGGGATTTCAGAAAAAAAGACAAATAGTGCTATGAAACCATCATTTTGTCCATTGTGAGCAATAATAATAAGCCGGAGCTTTGCTGTATTATTTTTCTTATAAACTAAAACGGTATTTATGAAAAAGCAAATACTCCTGATCCCCGGCATTTTATTTTGCGGTCTTTTTTCTTATTCACAAACTTATACGCAGTTACTTACCGATCCGCAGGGCGACAACATCAATTTTGTTCCGGATCTTGGTACCATATCATATGCAATGGATATGGCCCATGACAGCATTTGGTTTAAAATACAGACTTATAATGCCATAACAGACAGTAATGACCTGGGGCTGGAAATAGGTATTGATACAGACCTGAATATAAACAATGGTTTTTTATGGGATGGAAGTAATCATTCTATGAAATGCGACGAGATATTATTTGTGACACAGGATTTGGTACAGCCCGGCTTCAGGTATTGCGCCTTGGGCCAAGCAGGCAGTCCTGCATCTTTCAATGCTCATGTTTCTCACCCCGACAATTATACCTGGATCATTAATGCCCAATTATCATTGCTGGATAATGATGGAAGGTTCAATGTTATTTTCGGCGGCGCTTTTTTTGACTGTTCCTCAACACCCAGCAGTGTTTATGACAATGCACCTGATGCAGGTTATAAAACTATTGGAGTGGCAAACGGAGTGCTATCTTTTAATGAAGGACCGGGGATCAGCATATATCCTAACCCGGTAACTGATTTGTTGCTTATAGATACTAAAGTTCCTATGGAAGCAAAGATCGTAAATTGTACGGGCGTCGTAGTTTCTTCAATAAGTGCCGTGCAGGGAAGAAATGAGCTGAGTATGCAGGCTATGCCCGCAGGCATCTATTTCTTTATTGCAGATCATTACCGGTATAAAATAGTTAAATTATGAACTTATACCAAAACATTTGTGCAGCAGTATGAAAACTAAATGGCACATTTATTTGATTTTTATTTTGCCTATACTTTGCATATTCCTTTTTATCTCCAAAGCAGATGCGCAGACATGGGAATGGGCGAGAAGAAGTAGAAATGGGGGTGCTAATGTAGATGCTTATCTTACGGCATGTGATTCTAAAAGCAATATATACGCGGCAGGGTTTTTCAATTCATCAGCAATAAGTTTTGGGAATACTACAATTCCCTACACGCTTTCAAATGCCGATGATGAAACTTTTATAGTAAAATATAATAGCTCTGGGCAAGTCTTATGGGCAAAAGGAATATTGCAAGGGTTAAATGATCCTGTGTCTATTTGCACAGACCCTGAGGGCAACCTGGTATTGTTGGGGATTTTCGACGCCCCTAGGATAAAAATTGACACTTTTAATTTATACAATTCATTGTCTGCTCCCGGCTCATCACAATATTTTATTGTAAAGTTTGCTCCCGGTGGCAATGTTATCTGGGCAAAAACATCGGGGGCTTCTTCGCGGTTTTATGCTCCATCGCTAAGAAGATCCGGAGGCTTATTTTCCTATAACAGGGATTGCAATACGGTCCTTAGTTGGGGTGCGGTAGCAACAGACAATTCGGATAATATTTTCGTAACAGGTAATTATGATGCAGCAAGCAATACTATCGGTTCCTATACGATCACAAACAATGTTCCCAGCGGAGACTCCGATGATGTTTTTGTAGCTAAATATGACTCATCCGGAAATGTTATTTGGGTAAATAATTTTGGAGGGACAGGCTTTGATGATGCATTTGGAATAAGCGTTTCTGCTACAGGCGATGTGTATATTTGTGGAGCTTTCACATCTCCGGTATGTGCTTTTGGTGCCTCGCCTATTTATGATGTTTATGGTTCACAGATCGCATTCGTTGCAAAATATAACGCATCAGGAGTGCCTTTGTGGGCATCAGCTTTCGGCGGCTTTATTGGTGCAAATGCTGCCGGTATAAAATGCGACGGATCAGGTAATGTGTTTGTGGCCGGCACTTTTGGTGACAGCAACATTGTTTTTGGAAATACCATTATCGGCAAGGCTTACCCAGGTATTAATAATGCCTTATTCCTGTTTGGTATATCCGCATCAAATTCCCTTATGTGGTACAAGACTATCAGTTCGCCCTCTTATAATATTAATTGCTTTTCAATTGTGCTGGCTGCCTGCAGCCAGGTTTGGATTAGCGGAGCCTGGGGACCAGCAAATAATATCTTCTCCATCCATGGCTTTTCTGATAGTGTAAATATCGATGGCCATATTCTTTACACACCCGATAGTAATGTGGACCCGGTATTTGTTGCAGGTTATGATCTTTCCGGAGGGCTTATAGGGTATAGTGCTGTTGGGGCAGGGGGAGATGACCAAAGCGGGATAGCTTGTGACACATCCGGTAATGTATATTTATGCGCCGACTATTTTTTTAAAAACTTAGTAATAGGGCCGGATACTTTGAAAGATAATTCTTTAGACGAATATTCGTACCTGGCGAAATTTGAAAATAAACTTAGTAACAGAACTATCTACGGCGTTTCTGATACCAACATATGCGTAGGTGTTTTATTACAAGCTCCGGCAGGAAGTACATCCCCATATCTCTGGAACACGGGGGATACGGGTTCTGCAATACAGGTTGATACAGCCGGCACATTCTGGGTATCGCACCACGGCAACTGTTTATTAAGCAATTATATTGACACAATGCATGTGAGTACTTACACTATTAGTCCCGGCTTTAAGGACACGGTGGTTTGTATGGACCAGCCGTTTGAAATTCTCTTAAATTCGAATGCACCTGCCAACGCTTCTTTAGTTTGGAGCAATGGCAGCTCGGGTACATCCATAAATGTTTCTGATACAGGATTGTATTGGGTATCTATAAACAATGGCGGTTGCCCCAGTAGTGACACATTTTATTTTTCGGGGGAATTTTGTGACTGCTCTTGTTTTGTACCTGCAGCATTTACGCCAAATAATGATGGGAAAAATGAAAGTATCAAACCATTGATAAAAAACGGATGTAATATAGGTGACTATACATTCTCCATTTTTGACCGATGGGGTTCCTTAATATTCAGGTCTCATGATCCGTCTGCACGTTGGGATGGTAACTATCACGGGGTACCATATGAAATGGGTACTTATATGTATGAAGTAAGTTACAATGGTGGTAAGCAGAATAAAAATTATTTCCTTAAGGGGGATATAACATTAATACGGTAATAATTTGCAAGATTATGGCATGGTTCAGCCCTGGGATTCCTCAAATTGTTTTGCGAAGGAGTAAATATTGAATGCCGGTTGTAGAAGGGCTTTGCTGAGTTCTGTTTTTAGTTTTTGAGGGTCTATGTTTTTCATTCTTTTAGCTTGTATGAGTTGCCAGCATTTTTCTGCCAGCAGGTGCATGCGTTTTGTGGGGAGTTCTGTATGCCGTGCCAGAAATTCGTGAACAGCGCTTGCGAGTTCATCAATGCCTTCGCGGCTGGTGGCTATGGTTTTTATAACGGGTGTTTCTGCATCGGTGCCTGCTTTTTCGTGGGATAGTATGCGGAGGTTGCGGAACAGGGCTTCTGCGGAATCGCGGTCTGCCTTGTTTACCACAAAAATATCTGCTATCTCCATGATGCCTGCTTTTATGGTCTGCACTTCGTCGCCTGCTTCGGGTACGAGGGTGACGATGGTGCAGTCTGCAAGCCCTGCAATATCTACTTCGCTCTGGCCCACGCCTACGGTTTCGATGAGTATATAATCGAATGGGGCATTTTTTACGAGGTCTGTTATTTCAATGATCTTTGAGCTGAGCCCGCCCAGGTTGCCACGGCTGGCGAGCGAGCGGATAAAAACATTGGGATGTGTATAAAAATCACTCATCCTGATGCGGTCGCCAAGCAATGCGCCATAATTGAAAGGGGAAGAGGGATCGACTGCGATAACGGCTATTTTTTTATTTTGTTTGAGCCAGTAATGCAGCAGTGCGTTCACCAGAGTGCTTTTACCTGCGCCGGGAGGACCAGTGATACCGATGACACGGGCATGATGGGTGTCCTGCAATTGTAATAGCAGGGATTCGTAGCCGGGCAGTTCATTTTCAAGCAGGGTAATGCCTTTTGCCAGCGATAAAATATCGCCTGTTTGTATGTGTGTTAAAAGTTGTTTTATATTGTCCTGCACTAATCTTAGTTTTAGGCCGTTATTATAGTCTTATAGAATTAGACAAAATAAAGAAGTCTGTGGGCAAAAGTAAATTTCTAAATCTGATTTTCAGCAATAAATCGAATATAGCTTTAATATGCATACTCACCATGTTCGCGGGCCTGCTGGTGTCGAGGGTGGCACTAACCTGTGGTATGTTCGGGCTGGGCTTTTTTACGCTTGCAGATATTCATCCCAAAAAATGCTTCAGGAATAAATGGTGGCTTGCAGGTTGTTGTTTTGTGGCTGTTTATGCTTTAACCTATTTCTGGAGTAAGGATTTTGATTACTGGTGGCATCATACGGAAAGTAAGTTGCCCATATTGCTTTTGCCCTTGTGTTTTGCTTTTTTGCCGCGTTTTACAGCAAAGCAATATACGGTTTTTACAATAAGCCTTGCGCTCATGCTGCTGGCAGGGGCTATTTACAGCACCTCTTTCCTGGTAGGGCATGTTTCTTATTTTATACAGGAATACAGAACTTCCCATGTCTTGCCTACGCTTGTGGAAAACGATTATATCCGTTTTAGCCTCAGTGTTGCTTTGTTTATATGCTGGGCAGTATATGTATGGCCCCGGTTAACAAATAAATTTGTGAAATGGTTTGTGGGCATCAGTATCTTTTTGCTTAGTATTTTCCTGCATATCCTGGCATCTAAAAGCGGCCTGGTGGCCTTGTATTTGTTTTTTACTTTATGGGGCTTGTACCAGCTGATACAGAAGAAAAAGAAATGGGGGATAGGAATTCTTGCCGGGCTTGGCTTATTGTTGATTCTTGCCAATAAATATATTCCTACTTTTCATGAGCGGCTGGGATACATGGGTTTTACTTATTTTATGTACCAGTCGGGCGATCAATCGGGGCGTTATGGTGATATTGGGCGTATTATTTCTTATGATATTGCAATAAAGCTGATAAAAGAACATCCTATAAGCGGGGTAGGGGTTGGGGATATGTTTCATGAAATGGTGGCTGCTTATCATAAATGGTATCCCAATGTAGCTGAGGAGGAGATGTTGCTGCCACATAACCAATTTCTTACGGTGACGCTTGCATGCGGGATACCGGGACTGCTGATCTTTATAGTATGGGTATTTTCACCTCTTGGCCTCTTGAAGAAAAACAGGGAAAGTTTTTTCTTTGCCATAGTCTGGCTTATATTATTTTTTCAGTTAATGATAGAGCCTGTGCTCGAGATACAGTTTGGGGTGTTTGTCTATTTGTTTTTCCTTCTTTGGCAAAAACATACTTTGAAGATTGGGGATTAGGGATTTGGAATTAGGGGATTTCAATATGTGATTTTTTTATTTACCAGATATAATTATATCATTGACACGAATTTTATTAATTTGGCAAGTCTTAACCTAAATAAATTTACGTTATGTCCATAAATCTCTGTATTGATTGGGGAAACAGTAGTGTGAAAGCTGCGATCTTTAATGATGAACAGATAGTTGAAAGCGTTACTTTTTCTGAGAATGAAGCAGAAAAAGTTTTGTCATCGCTTATTGCAGCTCACAAACCTGTAAAGGCTATATTGAGTTCTGTTGTGTTTCATCCTGTTGGGATAGAACAAATGTTAAGGGACCAGATAAAACCGTTTGTAAAGTTGGATAGTAATACGTCCTTGCCTATTATCAATGCTTATGCATCGAGCGGCACATTGGGTACAGATCGTGTGGCACTGGCTACGGCAGCCCATCTGGCCAATCCGGCCAAGAATAACCTGGTGATTAGTTTGGGCACTTGCATTACTTATAATTTTGTGCAGAAGAATAGGACATTCAGGGGCGGTGCTATATCTCCCGGTTTGCATATGAGGCTGAAAGCAATGACTCAATTTACTGACAAGTTGCCCGAAGTGAGCGTGGAAGGGGAATTGTTATTATTAGGATATGATACGGAGACCTGTATGCGCAGTGGTGCTATATTTGGTATGGCTGCAGAAATAGATGGAATGATAAAAGAATTTGAAAACCTGTACCCTGATTTTAACGCTGTATTAACGGGTGGGGATGCGCCTTTCTTTGCTGGCAAACTTAAAAGTAAGATATTTGCGGACCCTGATATGTTAATGAAAGGGTTAAATTTAATATTAAAATATAATGCACCAATACCGCGCTAATAGCTTTTTAACTGTTTTACTTATCATTATTGCTATTAAAGCCGGAGGCCAGACAAGCACAGTAAGCAACCCTTTATCAGAGCACGAGAATAATCCCTATTCCCGTTACGGAATCGGTGCATTGAGTAATAGTGACAATGTTGTGTTGCAGGGTATGGGTAATATAAGCAGTGCATATGAAAATCCGTATGAGATGAATACGGATAATCCGGCATCTTATTCTTCTTTAAGGTTCACTACATATGAGGGCGGTTTGTACGGTGTTGCAAGAACTATAGCAACCAATGACCTGAGCTACCAGACAGGAACTGCTACTATTTCTTATATGAATATTGGCATTCCCTTAGGCAAAAGCTTTGGCATAAGGGCGAGGAATCAGGCCACACACAAAAGGTGAGAGAAATCCATCTTGATTGTGATGGCGA
>CAIYVS010000124.1 GCA_903929655.1 uncultured Bacteroidota bacterium
CTTCAACTTTTTGATTTGAGCGTTTCGACACAAGATACATACTGTAATGCCTTGCTTCTGCGCTGATCGACTTTCGCTACAACGGCGGCTGTGCAACACTGTTGGTGGCAAGGCAACAAACTGACTCGTCACGATGAGGGATGAAGGGTCAGAGATCAATGAGGGCCCCTAATTTAGGGGCTAAACCCACGAATGGGCGATGAAGGAGCAGAGATTTTTAGATTAAACCACCCAAGAGTTATAAATGCTGGAATGAGATAAAAAAAGAAATCCATTTAAAGATGAATTAGAGACAGAAAGAAAACAAGAGGGATGGAAAAATGCGTGACCAATATGAAAAGAAATAACTATGGAAGAAATTAAACTACATGACTACGGCAGATTTGACTTTGTCCTCAGGAAGAAAGGATATGTAACACCCTTCAACCTTGTTGCCACAGTGGTTGAGATTGACGGCAAATATATACTTCTCAGGGACAATGATGACATTGTGTACTTGCCCAAACGGAGCGATATCAAGAGTTTTGAACCGGAAGTTAAACAATTAATACCTAGCTGATATGGAAAAGGAAATTTATAGTATTGAAATTACAATAGATAATTTAAGCAAATTTACAATAGATAATTTAAGCAAATTAGATTATGATTTATTGTGGGAGAATTTAAAACACCTCATTGAGAATACAAAAAAGAAAGTATTAATTAAAGGCAGTGATGGGCGTGAATTAACAAGTCCCAATTAACATAGTACTAACCAATTCTGAAGCCTATGGAATAATTTGTGAATTTTAAGGCAGAAAGCAGGGATGCTGATTACCCTGCTTTTTTATATGGCAAAATTCGTGCTGTTAATAAACTATTTCCGAATTGAAATATGATTATTGCCAAAAAGTGCTAAATTTGCTTCTGTTAATACCAAGTCAATGTACAGCAACCCGGACAAATTGAAGTGTTTATTCTTAATAAATCTCAGGTATTCAAATTCCCGAAATAATGGATGAGAAACCAGCTGAAAAAGATAACGAACAGGTTATTATTAAATTAACTGCAAAGCAGGGGAAATTCTGCTATGAGTATTGCTGGGACTTCAATGCTACGCAAGCAGCAATAAGGGCGGGCTATTCACAAAAAACAGCTAAAGTTATTGGTTGCGAAAACTTAACAAAACCTTACATTCAAAGTCAAATTAAGAAATTACAGGTTAATCTCTCTGAAACAGCTGGAATCAGTCGGCTTATGGTTTTAAGAGAGCATCAAAAGCTCGCCTTTTCTTCAATCGCTCATTTGCACTTGACATGGGTTACACGAAAAGACTTTGAAACCTTAACGGAGGAGCAAAAAGCCTGTATTGCTGAGATAGACACAAAAATTAAAACGGAATTTGAATTTGACCCGGAAGACACTAAAGAAAAAAAGCCTATTACAGTCGAATATGTAAAGATTAAACTTTACGATAAACAAAAGGCTTTGGATTCAATTTCTAAAATGCTGGGGTTTGAAGCACCTACAAAAACCGAATTAACTGGAGCAGGCGGGAAGGACTTGAATACCAATATCACTATTGAACTAATAGATACAGCAGACAGAGTTGACCATGAAGATTCAAGTCGCTAAAAAAGTATATAAAAATATCGCTTTAGGATTATCACAAGGGAAAACTATCATTTCTGCACAAGGATCAAGCCGGTCGGCAAAGACAATCACAATCTTAATATTTCTTATTGAATACATTTTAAGGCATAATAATATACGCCTCTCAATTGTCCGTAAAACATTACCAGCCCTAAAAGGATCTGTACTTATTGATTTTAAAGATATTCTTTTCAGGATGGATATTTGGAACGATAAGCAATTCAATAAAACGGAATTGATTTATAAGCTTTCAAATGGTTCGTGGGTTGAGTTCTTTTCAACTGATGATGAACAAAAAATCAGAGGCCGTAAAAGAAGTATCCTTTTTGCAAATGAAGCAAATGAGTTAAATTACTTGGAATGGCAACAGCTTACAATGCGCACAACGTTATTTTCTGTTTTGGATTACAATCCTTCATTTTCAGAGGATCATTGGATTGAGCAGATAAATAAAGACTTAGATACATATCATTTCATTTCTACTTACAGGGATAATCCATTTTTAGAACAGAAAATCATTGACGACATTGAAAAGCTACAAGGGAAAAATAAATCTCTTTGGACTGTTTACGGTTTAGGACTTCGGGCAGTTATTGAAGGACGAATATTTGATAGTTATGAAATTGTAAACGAAATACCGGCCTTTGTTAAAAAACGTTGGGTAGGCATGGACTTTGGTTATACAAATGATCCGACAGCAATTTTAAATGTCGCAATTCATGAATCAGATCTTTACTTGGATGAGATTTGTTATAAAACCCGGATGCTTACAAATGAGATTGTGAGCGTTTTAAAATCAGATTGTCAGAATAAGAAAATCATATCTGAAAGTGCTGATCCGCGTTTAATTGATGAAATACATAACGCTGGGGTTAATATTCATGCAGTCGAAAAATATCAAGGTTCAATTAATGCCGGAATTGCAAAGATGCAGGAATATAATATCAAAATAACAAGACGGTCAATTCACATTAAAAAGGAAATTGACAACTATGTTTATGCTCAAAATAAAGAAGGAGTTTATATAAATCAGCCGGTTGACGAATTTAACCATGCAATTGACGGGGCTCGCTATGTAATATTAATGGAAATAATTGGCAGGCGTAAAAAAACAGATTTAAGAAGTTTATCAGGTAGAATATAATTAACTTTGAAATAAAAACTATGGGAACTTTAGACATAATCAGATCAATGGACTTTACAGAAATCTCAAAATTATTCACCCGTCCTAAATTCAGTGAAGGTTATAACTTAATGGGAAATTCTACTGATAGTTATAATCCGACAGTTGCCATTAAGCAATACAAAGTCAAGTATCATGATGTATTTGATCTGACATTAAGGCCAAAGCGGAAAGTAGAAAGGCCAGCCGGAACGAATACAGACGGAACACAAAAGTATCAGACATTGTATGTTGATGTTGTAAGGGTAGGCATTCCCTGGCAGGACGACATAACTGAGACAAAGGTGGGATTCACACTTTCAAACCCTGTTAAGACAAATGTCATATGGAATACTGAAAGCGAGAAAGAGAAAACGCTCGTCAGGATGGTCGAGAAAATCCAGAATGACAATAAAATGGATTACAAGAATAAGGAGATTCTAAGGCGTAAACTTTCAGAATGTGAAGTCGCTGTTATCTGGTATTATTATGATCAGGGTGAAGGGGAGATTCCCCGATTTACCTTACGTTGTAAGATTGTATCGCCTGACCTGGGAGATGTTCTTTATCCTCTCTTTGATAAGAATGGTTCATTAATTGCCTTTCGCCGTGATTATAGTCTTATTGACGGACAAAAGACTATCCAGTACTGTGATATTTATACTGATGAATTTGAATACAAATATGTCAATGACCAGGGGTGGAAACTTGATCCAAATATCGTAACTATATCAAAAGAAACAGGGGACTTAGTTCCGGCAAATCCTGTTCCGAATATTGCTAAGAAGATGCTTATTGAGTATTACTTTCAGCCTGAACCCTGCTGGGCTAGTGTTCAAACTATGATTGACCGACACGAAACTATTACCTCTAATCATGGAGGGATGAATGATAAATTTGGGCAGCCTATCTTTACAGTAAGCGGTGAGATTATAGGGGAGATAAAAGACAATTCAACCGGTTCAATAATGCAGTTGGAGAACGGCGCTTCTGCTGATTATGCACAACTTTCATCAGAACCTCAATCAATAGGTCTGGAACAGACAAACCTTGAGAAGTTTATTCATAAGATGTCAAAGACTCCTGATATTTCATTTGAGACAATGAAGGGAGTGGGTAATATCGCCGGGGTTGCTCTTGAAATGATGTTCATGGATGCTCATATCGGTGTTAGAAATATCGAAGAGTCGTTCGGGATAGGTCTTCAGAGAAGACTTAATATCATCAAGGCTGCAATCGGGGCTCTTATTGACACATCGCTGGCAGCGGAAGCAAAGACGGTTCAGTTAATACCCGTTATAACACCGTATCTTCCAAAGAATACCAAAGAAGATATTGAGAATCTCACAGTGGCAGTAACGGGAGGTATAATGTCGAAAGAGACAGCAGTTGAAAAAAACCCTTTAGTTGATGATACGAAAGTGGAAATGGAAAGGATGCAAAACGACGCAACGCAGCAGCTTGCACAGCCGGAAACACCAAATTTGAAAGTAGTTAAACCTCAATAGGTTAGTCAGAATGTTACACGCTATAAAACAAAACTAAATGGAGATACTTTTTTTATGCCTTAATACTTCTGATTCCTGTGCCTTTTATCGTTCAACAGGTATAGTGAAAGACCTTCAAAAGAAAATCAATGATAGGATAATAGTTGCTGATTGGTCTAAAGTGCCACTGGATTGGGGATTCTTTTCACAATATGATCTGATAATGTTTCAAAAGCCCTATACCAAGCAGGAATTAAATATGTGTCGTTATATTAAGCATTTAGGTATAAAAATTTGGATTGATTACGATGATAATCTTCTTGCCGTTAATCCGGAAAATGCTGCCGGGCCGAATCTTTATCACGACCCCTCGGTACAGGAAAACATAAAAGGGATATTAAAGTTAGCTGATGCCGTGAGTGTGCCGACTGAAGAGCTAAGAGAGTGTTATCTGCAATACAATGATAATATCCGTGTTATCCCGAATGCTTTCAATGATTCTATATTTTTTCGTCCAGAATTACCGAAGCGGACAAATCAAGTTCTTTGGCGGGGCCCTGAATCTCATATCCTTGACCTGATGACTTATGCTGATGCGATAAACAAAGCAACTGAGCAGTTTACGGATTGGCGGTTTATCTTCATGGGTTATTATCCGTGGTTCTTACATGAGACAATAAATAAAGGTTTTAATAAATGGATTCAGGATATTATAGTTTACCATAAATTCATTTTTGACCTGGCGCCGGCTGTTTTACATATCCCATTGGCTGATAATGTCTTTAATAGGTGCCGTTCAAATATAGCTTTTATTGAGGGTACATTTGCCGGGGCTGTTTGTGTTACTCCTGATTGGTGGAACGCTCCGGGGTCACTGCCCTACACTGATCCCCAAAGTTATTATGATGCGATACGAAGTGTTCTGGCGGGAGAAGTTGATAAAGTGTTTCAGAATAAAATGGCATGGGAATACATTATGGATTGCCTAAGGCTTTCTAAAATAAATGTGCTTCGTTTGGAATTGATTAACTCATTAATATAAAAAACCTATGGAACTTTTAATTAAAATTATTGGAACAATACTATTGGGTATTAGTTTGGCTCTTTTATTTACATTCCCGACAATGTGGCTATGGAATTGGTTAATGCCTGCTATCTTTGGATTAATTAAAATATCTTTTTGGCAGGCACTTGGACTTAATCTATTATGCGGATTGTTATTTAAAGATTCATCAAAATAATATGAATCCACATTTGATCACACAGGAATTTGAGAAGGAAATAGCTGATTATACCGGATCGCCTTATTGTGTATGTGTGGATAATGAGAGCAATGCGCTTTTTATGGCACTTAAGTATGAAAAGATTGAAGGTCAGGAGATAATTATACCATCTCATACATACCCCTCAGTGCCATGCGAAATTATTCAAGCTGGAGGAAAGGTGAAATTTAAACCCTCTGAAGCATATCTGACAGGAGAATACCGGTTAAAGCCCACAAGAGTATGGGATTCTGCTTTAAGGTTTACTGCTAATATGTATCGTCCGGGTATGCTTCAGTGCCTTTCTTTTACAGGCCAGCGCAAGCACTTGAAAACAGTCAAAGGAGGGGCAATTCTTACGGACTCAATAGATGCTTATAATTGGTTCAAAAGATTTAGGTTTTCAGGACGTAGGGAGGTTCCGTATATGGATGATAATTTTGATTTTATTGGTAAGAATTATTATATGCCTCATGTATTGGCTTCGATAGGACTTATGAATATCAAGTCATTTTACAATATAGACGGCAGTAAAAAACAGGTGCCGGACATAAGTTTGCCGTATCCCGACCTATCAAAATACAAGATATACACATGAAGAACGTACTCATATACCCGGCAGGAACGGAGATAGGGCTTGAGATTTTCAGGGCTTTGAAATTTCAAAAAGATTTTAAGGTTTATGGTGCGAATACATACGTGGATCATTCTCAATATGTTTTTGATCATCTTTTATATGCCCCGGATATATACAAAGAACGGGATTCCGCTTGTGAGGTTATTAAGGCAATTATTCAGGAGTTACATATTGACTTTGTCTTCCCTACTCATGACCAGGTTATTTATGAATTGTCAAAAGAAAATATACCACAAGTCATATTACCCGATGCGGAAACGGCTGAAATTTGCAGATCGAAACATTTAACTTATGGTACATTTGCAGGAATTATTGAGGTGCCAAAAGTCTTCGATAAAGAAACACAAAAGATTGAATTCCCGGTTTTCGCAAAGCCAGACAAAGGACAGGGATCGCGGGGGACATTTAAAGTAACAAATCAAAATGAATATTCGAGAATAACAGATGAGTTGATTTTAGAATATTTACCCGGACCTGAATATACAGTAGATTGTTTCACTGACAGACATGGGAAACTGAGATTTGTTTCACCACGGATAAGGTCCAGAATCTCAAACGGCATAAGTGCAAAAACAGAAATTATTGATCATGATAAGGAAAGAATATTTACCATAGCATTCTTTATTAATAAGAATTTGAAATTAAGGGGGCAATGGTTCTTTCAGGTCAAAGAAAGAGATTCAGGCGAATTGGTATTAATGGAGATTGCTGCAAGAGCTGCCGGATCATCTTGCCTGACGCGTGCCAGAGGGGTTAATTTGCCGCTTCTTACTCTTTATGACAGGA
>CAIYVS010000125.1 GCA_903929655.1 uncultured Bacteroidota bacterium
AATATTCACCGGAAACCTCACATCAGGTAATAATATCCCTTTTTATCCTTCCTGTAGTGCATGCCCTTCTCCCGATTGTCAATGTACTGATTCTATTCACTTTAATGTTTCAGATCCCGGCGCCAATTTTATTGTACCTGCTAATTTTAGCAATGCTTGTGTTAAAAATCCCCCATCCACCTGTTTGCGGAAAAAAACTTTTGTTAAAGACTATCATTTGCCGCCAAGTCCCACCGGTTACATTTTTGTTTACCAGCGTTGTTGCAGGAATGCAAGTATCATCAACATATTTAATCCCAGTTCTATAGGGGCTACATACTATTGCATTATACCTCCCAGAACTCCCACTTCGCAACTTTATAATAACAGCGCCGTTTTCAAAAATTATCCTCCCCAGATCATTTGCCTCAACCAGCCAATCTTCTACGACCATTCTGCTACAGACCCCGATGGCGATTCGCTCAGTTACGAATTTTGCAATACTTATGCAGGCGGAAGTGATACCAACTCAAAACCTGTCCCACAACCACCACCTTTTGATCCGGTACGTTACAACAATCTTTTTTCCTTCTCTGACCCGATGGGTGGCTATCCCCAAATACAAATTGACCCTGTCACAGGTCTTATTACAGGAACCCCTAAATCCCTGGGCCGTTTCGTTGTTACAGTATGTTGCCATGAGTGGAGAAATGGCATCAATATCAATACTGTGAAAAGAGAATTTCAGTTTGTGGTAACCAATTGTTCTAAAGCCGTAGTTGCAGATATTCCGCTCCTTTCAGACGAACCCAATACTTATATAGTAGATTGTGCTGACTACACAGTGCATTTTCTCAACACAAGCACTGGTGGCTTTGCATATCAATGGTATTTCGGCGAGCCCGGAGCCACCTCAACAGATTTTGAACCTACCTATACCTATCATGACACAGGGGTTTTCATAGTAAGACTAATAGTTAATCCCGGTAGTACATGTCCCGATAGTATAGCCCGTCTCGTTAAGATCTTTCCTAAATTTAAAAGCGTTTTTGCTGTTACTGGTATACAATGCCCAGGTTCGCTCCTTAATTTTTACGACTCTACAAGGGCAGATTACAAACCGGTTATTTATTGGGAATACCGTTTTGGAGACGGAGACACAATACGTCAGCAAAATCCAACACATGCCTATACAAAAGGAGGCACCTATTATGTCACTTTCATATCTGCCAACCTAAAGGGTTGCAGCGATACGGCCCTGCAGGAAGTTTTGATTGACCGGTTCCAGCCTTTTGCCGGCAATGATACCATCATCGTACAAAATGAAATTATTAATTTCCACGCCGGGGGCGGCAATCAGTTTGCCTGGTCTCCCTCACATTACTCCGAAGGCACCTATTTGAGCGATACTTCAATATACAACCCTGTAGGAACTTTTCACGATACAGGACAATTTGTTTATAATCTGCACGTTATTAGTCCTTTCGGTTGCTATGGCGATACAACTGTAAAGATATGGGTGGTCCCCAATGCAGCATTTTTTGTGCCTACAGCTTTTACCCCAAATGGGGATGGAAGAAACGATATTTTCAGGCCGATACCTATAGGTTACAGGTCTTTGGCCTACTTCAGGGTTTATGACAGGTGGGGAGAACTCTTATTAGAGTCTAATAGCTGGGGAAAAGGCTGGGATGGCACCTATAAAGGCCAGAAGCTGGATGCAGGGGTTTATTATTGGGAAATTGCCACAATTAATAGGTTCGGGGCCACCGAGAAAAAGAAAGGTGACGTAACTTTGATAAGGTAATTGAAACAAAGTTTGTGCTGATAATTTAGAATGTCCGTTTGAAGTATGTGCCATGCGATATAGTGCTTTTTTAGTCTTTCTGAGTTTACTCGTTTTGCATTTTTCTGTTGCAAAGGCTTCTCATATTGTCGGTGGTGAAGTTACATACGTTTGTCTCGGAAGTAATACATACAATGTTACAGTTACCATTTACGAAGATTGCATTACCGGCGATCCCGGTGCCATTGCCGAGGATAACCCTGCCTTTCTGGCCTTGTATGATGGCAATAGTAAACTGGTACATGTGGATGCTGTTAATTATACGTCTGCTGTTAATGTTCCTGCTAATTTCAGTAATGAATGCGTAAATGATTTTCCTCCGGTGTGCTTAATTAAAAAGTCATTTACAATAAGATACACTTTGCCGCCCAATTCTTCAGGTTATATAGTGGCATACCAGCGTTGTTGCAGGAATGCAAGTATTACCAATATACCCAACCCGTTTGATATCGGGGCATCTTATTATTGCACTATACCTCCGTATAGTGTTGCAAAATGTAATAACAGTGCTGTCTTTAAAAATTACCCGCCCCAGGTTATCTGTTTAAGTAATCCCTTGTTCTATGATAATTCTGCCACCGATCCCGACGGCGATTCTTTAACTTATGAATTTTGCACAGCATATATCGGTGCTAGTCAGGCAGTTGTTAAGCCGGATACGCCAAGTGCCCCTCCCTATCTGCCAGTTTACTATAATAGTGGTTATTCATACAGCAAGCCAATGGGTGGCTACCCTTTGATAAAAATAGATCCGCGTACAGGCCTCATTACCGGAACTCCAAACAGAATAGGCCGTTATGTAGTTACAGTATGTTGCCACGAATGGAGAAATGGGGTAATGATCAATACCACCAAAAGAGAGTTCCAGTTTGTAGTAACAAATTGTTCAAAGAAAGTAATAGCAGACATTCCCATTTTTTCCGATGAACCCAACGTTTACATTATCGATTGTTCCAACTATACCGTAAAATTCATCAATAACAGCAGCGGCGGTTTTGCTTATTATTGGGATTTTGGCGATGGCAATTCCTCCACCGATTTTGAGCCTATTCACACTTATGCTGACACCGGACTTTATACCGTAAAGCTCATTGTGAACAAAGGCACCACTTGTTCAGATAGTATTTCCAGGTTGGTAAAAGTATACCCCTATTTCAAAGCCGATTTTAATGATTTCGGTGTTCAGTGCCCCGGCGATACCATTGCATTTGCAGATCAAACCAACTCAACATATAAACCTATTGTTTACTGGCAATGGCGTTTTGGTGATGGAGACTCTGCATTTGTGCAGAACACTGCACATGCATATCAGCAGGGAGGCGAATATTATATAACCTTTATTTCTGCAAATAACCGCGGCTGTTCTGATACAGTTCTGAAACCAATTTTAATAGATCGCTTCCGGCCCTTTGCAGGCGATGATACCATTATTGTTCAGGACGAATCTATTCAATTCCAGCCAGGCGGTGGAAATAAGTACACCTGGACGCCTGAAACATACCTGAGTTTCACCGATTTTGGTCCTTACGATCCCGTGGGACACTTTGTGGACACAGGCACTTTTGTTTACAATGTTCACGTAGTAAGTCCCTTTGGTTGCATAGGCGATACTACTGTAAAAATCTGGGTAGTTCCCCATGCAGCATTCTTCATGCCCACAGCATTCACACCCAATGGAGATGGCTTAAATGATGTATTCAGGCCCCTCGCAATAGGCTATAAGTCCATCACCAATTTCAGGGTATTTAACCGCTGGGGTCAGGTCCTTTATAATTCTCAAAATATAGAACAGGGTTGGGATGGCACCTATAACGGACAAAAACTAGATGCAGGTGTTTACTTTTGGGAGATCACTATGAAGGACCGTTTCGGGGCAATGCAACATAAAAAAGGAGATGTCACCCTTATTAGATGAATCCAATAAGATATATTCCTCTCATTTAAATTTATTATAAATAGTGCTGATTTGTCATGCTTCATAAGCCATCATTCTAATCATAAATAATCAAAAAAATCAAGGTTCAGACAAACCGCATTATCTTTAACCCATGAACAAAACCATCCTCATAACAGGAGCTACCTCCGGCTTCGGTAAAGCCATAGCAGAAATATTTGCAAAGAATGCTTATACAGTTTGCATAACAGGCCGCAGAAAAGAAAGACTGGATGAACTGCAAAAAGAACTTGAAACTAAGTACAAGGTAAAAGTTATTTCATCGCAGTTTGATGTGCGCGATAAAGAACAGGTGAAAACCGCAATAGATGATCTGAAAACAAAAGTAGAACGCATAGATATACTTGTTAACAATGCAGGTCTGGCTGCAGGCATGTCAACCATAGACGAAGGAGATACAGACGATTGGGAACAAATGATTGACACCAACATAAAGGGACTGCTGTACGTTACACGCCAGGTTGCGCCTCTTATGCGAAAACAAGCCGGTGGTCACATCATCAATATAGGTTCCACAGCGGCTAAAACAGTGTATAGGAACGGCAATGTGTATTGCGCTACCAAATTTGCCGTTGATGCCCTCACCCAGGCTATGAGAATTGATCTCCTTCCCTTTGGTATAAAAGTTACAGCCATCCATCCCGGCATGGCCGAAACCGAATTTTCTATCGTGCGTTTTAAAGGCGATGAAGCAAGGGCTAAAAGCGTGTACGAAGGCCTCAACCCATTAAGGCCGGAAGACATTGCAGACATAGCCTACTATTGCGCCACTTTGCCGCCACATGTTTGCATCAACGATCTCGTTGTTACCTGTCTTACACAGGCCAATAGTTTCTATTCTATAAAAGAAGCAGACAGGGTAGCCCCGGCCCCTAAAGGGGACTAAGTATTAATTAACAATGAAAAAGTCCCTTTAGGGATTTAGGGTATGTATACAGCCACAACAAAGATTCGCGTTCGTTACGGAGAGACAGACCAGATGGGTTATCTCTATTATGGTTTTTATGCTTTGTATTACGAAGTAGGCCGAGCAGAAGCAATCCGCGATCTCGGATTTACCTATCGCGAACTGGAAGAAATGGGCATTATGATGCCGGTGGTGGAACTGAACTCTAAATATTTTCGCCCTGCATTATACGATGACCTCATCACCGTAAAGACCATACTGAAAGAATTGCACGGTGGTTCAAAGATTGAGTTCCATTCAGAACTGTATAACGAAAAAGAAGAACTACTGAATAAGGGCATCACCACACTGGTTTTCTACGATCCTAAAGAAAAAAAGAAAGTAGATATGCCACATGAGCTGCATCACAGGCTGGAACCATTTTTTAAGGCTCTAAATTCCAAATAACAAATTCCAAACCACATTGCTTTGCGTCTTAGCGCCTTTGCGGTTAAACAAATTACTAATTACCAATTCCCAAACATGAGTAATATACAGGCAAGCATCATAACTATCGGCGATGAATTATTAATAGGGCAGGTCATAGATACCAATTCTGCCTGGATCGCCCAAAGGCTCAATGAACTGGGCATAGATGTATGCCACAGGCTTGCAGTTGGCGATACAAAAGATGCCATTTGGGATGCCTTGGATGATGAATTAAAACGTTCCTCATTGTTATTTATTACAGGTGGCCTTGGCCCAACGGCTGATGATATTACCAAACCTTTATTGTGCGAATATTTTGAAGGCAAACTTGTGGTAAATGAAACTGTTCTGGAACATGTTAAGGCTATGTTTGCAAAACGCAGCCGTCCTTTTCTCGACCGCAATATGAAACAGGCAGAAGTACCCGACAATTGCACCATCCTTTTTAACCGCATGGGTACTGCCCCCGGCATGTGGTTCGAGAAAGACGGCAAAGTAATTGTTTCTATGCCTGGCGTGCCATTCGAGATGATGGCTATCATGGAAGACGAAGTACTGCATCGTTTACAACAGCGTTTTATTAGCGATGCCATCATACACCGTTCTATCATCACAGCAGGAGAAGGAGAAAGTTTTTTGGCCGAAAGAATTAAAGACCTTGAAGAGGCGCTGCCATCCTATATCAAACTGGCATATCTGCCCACATACGGCGCAGTAAGGTTGCGATTGACGGGTAGGGGAGCCGATAAGATCAGGCTGGGTAAAGAACTGCAATTAAGACAGGAAGAAATTGCCAACCGTCTTGAGAACATCGTTGTCTCGCTCGAAGACCTGCCAATGGAGCATATACTCGGCAAATGCCTTGTAGAAAAACATGCCACCCTGGGTCTTGCAGAGAGTTGTACCGGCGGGCTTATCGCGCACTACATGACCCAGGCAATGGGCTCAACAACTTATTTCAACGGCAGCATAGTATGCTACCAGGAGGCTGTAAAAGAAAAAACCTTAGGAGTTAAACATCAAACGCTTGAGGATCATGGTGCAGTAAGCGAACAAACCGTAATTGAAATGGTACAGGGTGCAAAAGAATTATTAGGCTCAGACTATACACTCGCCATTACGGGACTCCTCAGTGGCACTCCTGATGCACATAACACAGAGGTTGGAACCGTATGGATAGCCGTCGCCCATAACGAGAGAACCCTTACAAAAAAGTTCCAGCTTCACTACGACCGCCTTCGCAACAAAGAAATGGCCGTACAAATGGCCCTTCTTATGCTCTGGCGCTTTATAAATGGTAAGATGTGATCAATTTCGCCACAAACGCATCTATACTTTAGTTTTTCAAAACAATGTAGACATTAAGCGATATTGCTATAATAAGCCAAAAAAAATAAGGCACCATCAGTACTGCATTTAAAACAGAGTCTTTATATCCTAAATAAAGAAATACTGCAACAATAATAAACAACAGGCATATACAGATCAATGCGATCATAGCCATGTGATACTTAAAGAACAAAGGATTCCACATAACATTCAGAAACCATTGTATAATAAATAAGCCATAAATCAGCTTTACAGAAAGAGTGCCCACTTCTGTTTTAATATTTACCATGAAAAAACTAAAGCATATCATGATCAGGCTCCAGGCCAAACCAAATACAAAGCCCGGAGGTGTCCACGGGGCTTTGTGCAACGTTTCATACCATAATGACTTTACACCTTTTCCCGTAAATAAACCACCTATCCCGAGTGCCCCGAAATTCAAAATGAAGAAAATTACTAACTTGGCAAGGTATCCCATTTCACTATTTTTAAAGCTGTTTTCTAAACATTTGTTCCAAAGTCTTTTTCCTGAAATCAAAAATATGCGCCAGCCTGTTTTTAATAAGCAGTCCATGCATCATCCTGCCCAATATGCCAAAAGGAATGGCATACCGTATATCATCCTTCATATTCACACCGTCGGCTACAGTCTCAAAATAATGCGTATGCTCCCATAAAGAATAAGGTCCTTTCAACTGAATATCCTTAAATGAATAAGGTGCCTGCACGCTTTGTATTTTAGTCACCCATATTACAGGAATATTTAACAATGGTCTCACCTTATATTTTATCTCCATTCCATCATAAATAGTATCCTCCTTCAGGTCAGTTAAAACTTCAAATCCCATATCAGGCGGCGTGATCTTTGACAAGTTATTTGCGGATGAAAAAAACTTCCATGCCTCATCAATGTTTATTGGCAAAAACTGTTCTTTATGTAAATGGTATATTTTCATTTCTTTAAATGCTGCCGTATAGCATACATCGAAGATAGCCCGGATTGTACTACTATAACGCATTGCTTTCATAACTTTATTCAATAAGCGTTTATTAAATATTTATGTTTAATAGCAAACATTCATAAGCTATTTAGTATTAACCCTTGAAACACAAGAAATAAAAATGTATTTTGTAACGGCAAACTAACATAGTATTTCATACAAAATTTTAATTCATGAAAAATTTCTTGGCATTTTCACTTGCATTTATTACAACATTGTTTTTCAGCTTCTCAGCTACTGCGCAGAAAAAAGCAGACAACTGGCCCGCAAAAACTGCTTTTCATCAAATAATGGCTACTACCTTTCACCCCTCAGAAGACGGTAATTTCGAACCTATAAGGAAAGGCAGCGGCGAAATGGTAGCAAAGGCAAAAGCCTGGATGGAAAGCACACCACCGGCCGCTTTTAAAAAACCCGAAATAAAGGTAAAACTCAAACAACTATATGCAGAATCAATGGCCCTTGACAAACTTGTAAAAAGCAAAGCAAGCGATGAACAACTGAAAGGCACCTTGTCCAAACTGCACGACCGTTTCCATGAAATAATAGGCATGTGCACCAAAGAAGAAAAAGAAGAAGCCCGCCATTAATATAAAACGAATTCTATTTTAAACAGCAGCCATTTTAGGCTGCTCTTTTTCTTTTAGATAGTACATTTGCAGTGGTAGAATAAAGAAAATCACTTGTTTACTTACGACTTATGACTAGCGACTTAACAACATCTCCCTCTCCTTCGGAGAGGGCCGGGGAGAGGTATATTTTCCTCATCGGCATGCCGGGCGCAGGCAAATCTTATTGGGCAGAAAATCTTTCGGATGCCCGTGGTTTCAATTACATTGACATGGACGACGAAATAGAAGAAGCTGAAGATATGAGTATCACAGAGATATTTGATAAACACGGCGAAGACTGGTTCCGCGAAAAAGAGAAACAAATATTGCATGAAATCCTAAAGGATGAATCATCCACCCCCAATTCCCAATTCCCAATTCCTAATTCCCCTTCCTCAACCACCATTATCGCTACTGGCGGCGGCACACCCTGCTTTTTTGACAATATGGAACAAATGAAACAGCATGGCATAGTAATATACCTAAGAACCAAACCCGAAACACTGATAGGCCGCATAATGGACGAAATAGGTAAAAGACCTTTACTTGCAGAGCAGACCGAACTGGCAGAATACGCCGGGGAACTATTAGATACCCGTAAAAAAATATATGAGCAGGCCCAGCACATTTTAGACACAGAAAACATTTCCCTTACTACCTTTGAGCAAATTTTAAAATGATGTACAGGCCGGCATTAAGAACAGGAGCATTCATGGCAGCTTTGGCTGTCATACTCGGTGCCTTCGGGGCACATTCCTTAAAAGCAGTAATGGCTCCCGATCAATTAATGGTTTTTCATACAGGTGTTACCTACCAGTTCTACCACAGCTTTGCATTATTACTTACAGGCATTGTTTACGGATATTACCCACATAAAAATTTAAGGCTGGCAACTACCTTTTTTCTTGTCGGCATTATATTGTTTAGCGGCTCATTATATGCCATGACCTTATTAAGTATAGAAGGTATTGGCCTGGGCCCCTTAGGTATTATTACACCCATAGGAGGTTTGTGTTTTATTATAGGCTGGATTTTGTTTTTCTTTGGTATAAAAAATGAGGGGCATACCTCGAAACCATAATAATGAAGTATGTAGCATTAATACCTGCACGACTGGGTGCAACCCGTTTCCCGGCAAAGCTCATGGCCCAGCTCAAAGGCAAAAGTGTCATCAGGCGCACCTATGAGTCCGCAGTAAATACAGGTTTATTTGACGAAGTTGTCGTAGTTACGGATTCCGATATCATATGGGATGAAATTGTACAGATAGATGGTAAAGCTGTAAAGAGCAAGGGAGAATATGAAAGCGGCACAGACCGTATAGCAGAAATAGCCGCAGAAATGAACGCAGATGTTTTTATAAACATTCAGGGTGATGAACCCTTTGTGCAAAGAGAGCCTCTAGAACAACTGCTAAGGGTATTTGAAGGCAAGGATGCAGACCAGGTACAAGTCGCGTCCCTTGTTCAGTTGCTCACAGATCAGAAATTAATTGATGACCCCAATTATGTAAAGGTTGCATTGGATCTGCATCACAATGCCTTGTTTTTTTCAAGGAGTGTCATACCATATCCCCGGAATCAGAAATTAATGATCCCTTATTACGAGCACATAGGCGTCTATGCATTTCGTAAAAAAGCCCTTATGAATTTCACCATCTGGCCTATGACACCTCTCGAAGCAGCCGAAAGAGTGGAATGCCTGCGCTTCCTCGAGCATGGAGTACCTATAAGAATGGTCGTAACAAAATACATGGGCATAGAAATAGACACACCCGAAGACATCATTAAAGCAGAAAAACTAATGGAGCAAAAAGGCTGGATTTAAGCTTGTTACTCGCGTCATTGCGAGGAACGAAGCAACTACTCTCATGGAGCGAAGCGGAATAATCTCACTATAGTATGAAAAAGAAGCAATGATATTGAAAAGGATTTTGAACAATCATAAATCGAAAATAAAAAATCATAAATAGAATATGGCTTTCAGAAATTTTAAAATGGTGGATTACGTGGTGTATGGCAGGGGATGTTTTGATCAGTTGAGTGATATATTGGCACCACACAGAAAAGATGGCGCACCCATGGTGTTCTTATTAGACAATTTTTTTGAGAACGACAATACATTCAAAGCCCGCATTCCATTACAAGGCAATGATTTGCTCATAATAGCGGATGTAACACACGAGCCCAAAACCACCCAGGTAGATAAAATATCACAGCAGCTTAAAGATAAATTCGGCACAGTATCTGGTGTCATAGGCATTGGTGGTGGTTCTGCTATGGATCTTGCCAAAGCCGTTGCTATTATGATGAACAATCCCGGAAATGCACACGATTACCAGGGCTGGGACCTTGTAAAAAATCCCGCAGTATATAAAGTAGGTATCCCAACCTTGTCAGGCACAGGAGCCGAAGTATCCCGCACCTGCGTGCTCACAGGCCCCACAAAAAAGTTGGGTATGAACTCGGACTTCACACCATTCAACCAGATAGTCCTCGACCCCGAACTCATAAAAGGCGCACCAAAGAACCAACGCTTTTACACAGGTATGGACTGCTACATACACTGCATAGAATCCTTACAAGGCACCTATATCAACGCTTTCAGCCGCTCCTATGGCGAAAAAGCATTAGAGCTTTGCCAGGAAGTTTTTCTCAATAAAAAAGACTGGGACGAAGAAAGCGATGAACAGCTTATGATGGCCTCCTTCGCAGGCGGTATGAGCATTGCCTACTCACAGGTGGGCGTGGCACATGCAGTAAGCTATGGCTTAAGTTATCTGCTGGGCACCAAACACGGAATAGGCAACTGCATCGTATTCAATCATCTTGAAGAGTTTTACCCCGAAGGAGTAAAAGAATTTCACCAGATGGTGAAACAAGCCAATATAGATATACCACAAGGCGTTTGCAAAGACCTCACAGACGAGCAATTCGACACCATGATCAACGTAAGCCTTGGCATGGCCCCCCTCTGGGAAAACGCCCTCGGCAAAGACTGGCAAAAACAAATGAACCGGGAAAGGCTGAGAAAGCTGTATGAGAAGTTGTAACGCTACTATATGAAGAAATTTGGACCAATAAAAGAGGTTATTCCTAGAGAAATTCCTACTGAAATTGCATCTCTGCTAAATCATTTGAGTGATATTATTGATAGTTGTGTGGATTTTGGTTCTAACATAATTGTGTGGGATAATACTGGTGGAGATTGGATTGACAATACGCCTCCAATAATGTTGTTTAGACATTTTTTAGAACTCATTGACTCTATTTCAATTCTTATTGGGCAATCCTCAATAGAGCCAGCAAAGCATATATTGAGGAGTGCTTTAGAAAGTTATTTCTCAATATTATTTATCATAAAAGATAATAGTCGCCAGAAATCGACTGCTTTCATTGTTAGTTCGATCTTTGAAGATATTTATAGTTTAGAAAAAATGATAAAAATTAAGAAAAATGCTGGCGACTATGACAATAGAAGAGTAAGAGTTAATGAAACAGATTTTACTCTTGAAGAAATTTTGGAAGGGAGAAAGCGTATTCTTGAATCTTCCGAAGAATTTAAATTAGTTTACAAGGAGTTTGAAAGACTAAAAAAAAGTAAAAACAACAAAATAACATACCCTAAATGGTACTCTGTTTTTGACGGTCCTAAAAGTATTTGGGGTTTGGCAACAGAATTGAGACAAGAAGATTTATATGAGCACTTGTACACAAATTTATCTTCTAATACCCATAGTTCTGACGTTATATCTGGTAAAATGTCAACGGATTTAAATGATAAAGCTGAGATAATTCAATTAAGATCCTGGCAAAATGCGAATACTGTTACAAAACTTACATTATCGATAACTATTTTAGTATTTAGAGAATATATAGACAAGCGAATACCAAAATACAATACTGAATATAAAGAATGGTTTGCCACTATAAGAGACGATTTTAGTAGGTTATAGAAAGTACTTCTTTATCGTACAAATAATAATTAAAAACTAAATATGTCAAAGAAAGATTCAAATACTTCTTCATCTACAACCACAATTACAACTACTAAGTTGCCTAATGTGGATAGTAGTAAGATTATCCCTTCTAAGCCTCAAATGGTCAGAGAGGGTTCTGATGTGGATAGTAACCATCCGGATAAAAAATCCAGGTAATACCTTGCTTTTTCCTGCTGATTCATTTTGCAACAAAGAATTATTTATCGCTAACTTGGACTTGAGGCATACCGAATTCACCCCGGCAATTCCCAATCACCGTTCAATTTCAAAACCTTCTCTATCACATCGCGCACACAACCCTTGCCACCGGCAAAAGGAGAGATGTATTTGGAGACTTCTTTTATCTCAGGCACTGCATCGCTGGGGCAGCAGGGTAGGGCACATAATTGCATCACTGCATAGTCAGGTATATCATCGCCCAGGTACAAAATGCTTTCGAATGCAGTATGATTATCAGCAACAAGTTTCAGCAGCACCTCTTTTTTACTGTCAATGCCAATATACACATCCTTCAGGCCCAGTTTCTGCAAACGCATTTTTACAGCCTCAGAAGTACCGCCTGATATCACCCAAATTTTATAACCCTTCTTTATAGCCAATTGCATAGCATACCCATCCTTGATATTCATGCTGCGCAACATGCCGCCATCTTCACTCAGCAACAAAGAACCATCAGTAAGAACGCCATCCACATCAAACACAAAAGTGCGTATAGGACTAAAAAGCTCAAGTATATTCATTGAAGTATTGAATATTGTTTATTGAAAATTGTGTATGAATCAACGAAGAAGTATCACATCCAATTAATCCCCCAATCCCGCAAATCCAAATTCAGACTAGCCCTGGTTATCCCTCCACTCATACACCCATTTGGACTGTATCATTTCCAGGTGT
>CAIYVS010000126.1 GCA_903929655.1 uncultured Bacteroidota bacterium
AGCTGTCGAGAATTTTGTTGGTTTGGTTAAAAAGGGGTATCATGACTATAATCAGGATAAAAGCTTGCGACAGGCTTGTTGTGAAATTTTTATTGTATGAGCAATTATTAAAAAAGAGCGTTTAAGACATAGGTTTAATTTTTGAAAGTATAATTCTATATCTCCATAAGACACATCTAAACCTTACTTTTTTTTTGCCGCACGATTATTTTTATTTTGAGCCATCAAAATTGCTTAATCATATATCAAACAGTCTTTTCATTTAAATTAACATTTCATACATCTTGTTGGTTTACTATTCCTCTATAAGTGTTCAGGCTAAAACCATACCTTTGCATCCTCTAAAAATGGGTCTATTACAAAACTTCCTTGGGCAAAGAGGAAACTCTAAAGGTGAAATGTCATTTACAGATCATATAGAAGATCTGCGCTGGCATATCATCAGGTCCCTTATTGTTATTGTCATCGTATCCATATTTGTTTTCCTGAAGATTGAATGGATCTTCGATAAGGTAATACTGGGTCCGGCAAAAAATGATTTTATATCCTATAAATGGTTCTGCCAACTGGCCAAGGTATTGCATATAGATGCATTATGCCTTGGCGCCATACAACTCAAATTTCAGAATACTACTGTGGCAGGGCAATTTACCATGAGTCTCTCTGCCTCTTTATATATAGGCTTTATTCTATCTTTCCCTTATGTATTATGGGAGTTTTGGAAATTCATGAGGCCGGCCCTAAAGCCGACTGAAGTAAAATATGCTCGTGGGATCGTGTTTTGGTGCTCCCTGCTATTTTTTTCAGGCGTACTCTTTGCCTATTATATATTAGCCCCCTATACCATCAACTTTTTCGGGTCTTACCAGCTAAGCCCCGAATTTCAGAATATTATAACCATAGATAACTATTATGATACCATGAGCGACCTCATAATGGGCCTTGGTATTGTATTTGAACTGCCTGTTGTAGTATATTTCCTGTCACGCATCGGCATCCTTACCCCCAAGATCATGCGGGAAAAAAGACGTTATGCCTTTATCATATTAATGATTGTTGCAGAAGTTATTACGCCACCCGATTGGTTCTCATGGATATTAGTGTTTATTCCACTCTATATTTTATATGAGATCTCCGTTAACATCAGCACCCGTGCCGCAAACGAAAAAATAAAGAGAGACCTCACGAAGAGCTAAAAAAAGCATATAGCGATCAGACCACTTCAAATGGTCTGATCGCTATAATTTTAAAATTTAACTTGACATCTATCGAATTCAGTATTAAATTTACATTAAGACATTTCATAGTACCCTGTCCCGGCATTATAGGACAGGCATCTGGTAAGAATGAAGGGATCATTTTCTTTTTGCTCACAAAAAAAATTATACTCAGATGAAATCAACAGTTTTCAACAAACAATTACCGATTGCAATTGGTTGCGACCACGCAGGTTATGAGTGCAAGGAAGCAATCCGGAAAATGTTGTCCGACGCTGGCTGGCAGGTAGAGGACAAAGGTACTTACAGTCATTCCAGTGTAGACTACCCGGATTTTGCACATCCTGTTGCAGAAATGGTAGCAAGCGGTAAGGCATCTGTAGGTGTACTCGTCTGCGGCAGCGGAAATGGCGTTTGCATGACAGCCAATAAGCATGATGGCGTGCGTGCTGCACTTGCATGGAATGAAGACGTTGCAATACTCTCACGCCAGCACAATAATGCAAATATTCTCTGTGTTCCTTCACGCTTTGTAACAAACGAACTTGCTATGAAAATGGTAGATGAGTTTTTACACAGCCCATTCGAAGGTGGCCGCCACGAACGCAGAGTAGAGAAAATCGACAAATTTCAGCATGAGCCTGTAGCTTAGTTGAATCGTTCTTGACGATTTCAATTAAAAAGGGCCAGCCTCCCGGCCAGCCCTTCTTATATATGTTTTGTTTACTATTATGATCCTATACCAACGCGTTTGAAAGCAGTAACAGTTAAACCATCTGATACAGATTTCAAATAATCTGCAACAGATTTTGAATTGTCTTTTACAAACGCCTGCTGTAACAAAGTATTCTCTTTGAAGAATTTGTTCACTTTACCCACGGCAATTTTTTCAGCCATATCTCCTGTTTTACCCTCAGCTATGATCTGCTCTATTGCTATTGCTTTTTCGCGCTCCACCAATTCTGCAGGAACATCTTTTACATCAACAGCTAAAGGCTTCATGGCAGCTATCTGCATTGCTACATCTTTACCTGCTGCTAATATTGCTTCACTTTCAGATTTGTTCAGGCCCACCAATACACCGATACGGTAATTGCCATGTATATAAGATACTACAGCATCTGCATTCAGTTGCTCATATCTTGAGATATCTATTTTCTCACCTATTTTGGCCACCATTTCCATCAGTTTCTCGCCTACGGTTGCATTATCCATTGCCAGTGCTTTCAGGGCATCCACATCGGCAGGCATATTATGCAAAGCCAGCAGCGTCACATCATTTGCAAATGTGATGAACTCCTGGTTCTTTGCTACGAAGTCAGTTTCAGATGAAATAGTAACAATAACGCCGTAGTTTCCATCAGCGTTCGATTTTGCTACTACCACACCTTCCTTGGCTTCACGATCGCTACGGTTAGCTGCTACTTTCTGGCCTTTTGCGCGCAGGTAGTCAATTGCTTTTTCAAAATCGCCACCGCTTTCCACCAATGCCTTACGGCAATCCATCATTCCGGCGCCTGTTTGCTGGCGTAATTTATTTACTTCGGAAGCTGATATAGTTACTGTGTCCATCTAGTATTTTCTTTTATTGTTTAAAATAAGATTGCAAAATTCTGTCTTTATGTTTAAAGCCCCAAATATGGGGCTTTAATAAAGTATTAAATAGTTCTTAAAGTCCTTGACTCTTTGTCTTATGGCCTGGGAGCCGGTCTTGTTCCGCCACCACCCGGGCCTCTGCCACCGCCGCCACCGGGACGTCCGCCGCCGCCACCGGGCCTGCTGCCTGCACCACCGCCGGGCCTGCCGCTGCCACCACCAGGACCACGTCCGCCGCCGCCACCTGGCCTGCCGCTGCCGCTGCCGCCACCTGGCCTGCCGCTGCCGCTGCCGCCACCTGGCCTGCCGCTGCCGCTGCCGCCACCTGGGCCACGTCCGCCGCCATCAGCGCGTCCTGCGCCTGCCGGAGCTCCTGCTCCCGCAGCACGACCGCGACCACGACCACGTCCTTTACCACCACCTTCATTATCTTCTTCAGTTATATCAAGGCCACGTGTCCTTTCTGCAGACTCTTCGCCTGATGCATTTTCATCTTCTGATTCCTTATTCATAGCACGCTCCTGAAGACCTTCCATGATAGCAGCTGTAAGGTAATTAGTTATGATAGCAATTGATTTGGTAGCATCATCATTCGCAGGTATCGGGAAATCTACCTTAGATGGATCGCTGTTAGTATCAACCATTGCAAAAGTTGTAATACCAAGGCGCTTAGCCTCTGCCAAAGCAATATGCTCGTGGCTGATATCTACCATGAATATTGCAGAAGGCACAC
>CAIYVS010000127.1 GCA_903929655.1 uncultured Bacteroidota bacterium
ATGCAAAATGAGTAATTTTTGTTGTTCAAGATTCTTTCGGTTTAACCTATAAGTTTTTTCTAGGTAATCTGCACGTCTCCCAGCAACAAGTGCAAAATGTATTCTCGTTTTGTCAAAATCACTAAATTCATAAGGAAGAAGTTTTCCTTTTTTTTGATGTGTATTAAATACTAACTTTAGGCTAGAAAAATTCTGCTCAATCCAAGCCTCCCATTCTTCTATTTGTATTATTCCTTTTCTAATTGTATTTCCATAAGAGCCATCTTGAAGTGCTATATTGCCCTTAGGATTTTCAAGTTCTACAAAAACAAAATGATGTCCATCTGAGTTTTCTCCGATTAACAAATAATCTACCTGATAATTTGGAGGTAATTTAAATTCTGGAAATAAAAATAACGCATGGTGTCCAAATCTATAATTGTTATTTAAAATGGAACCAATAATAAAGAAAGCTTCATTTTGATTTATGAAGTTTAATATGTCCCTCTCTGTAATAGTGGGTATGTTTAATAAGTCTTCAAATTTTGCAAGAATTGATTCTAATGATTCTTTATTTAAAATTAAATCGACAGCATCAATAAAATTATTAGGAAATAAACTTAAATAATGTCTCACAGATTTCGGATATTCTCTATAGAGTAGTCTTTTAAATTTAGTTGGTTTTCCATCGTGATATACAATTTCCTTTTCTTTAAGTTCCTCCCAGCATTTCCTATCCTCTTCTGATATAATATTGAAATTAGTTTTATAGAGTTTCATTATTAATTTGATATTTAGATACCATTCAAAGGTAAATATTGAATATAAAAAAGCCCAACATTTCTGTTGAGCTTTTCGTCGGGACGACTGGATTCGAACCAGCGACCACAAGACCCCCAGCCTTGTACGCTACCGGACTGCGCTACGTCCCGAACCTTATAAATAATATAAGGGCTGCGAAGATAAAACTTATTTTTTAGCCCAACAATCGTATTTAAACTTTAATACAAATCTGCTGTTATCAATTTCAAGAACTCAGAACGGGTGGAATTTGCCTGGAATTGCCCGCTGAATGCTGAAGTAGTGGTAACGCTATTTTGTTTCGAAACCCCGCGCATCATCATACATAGATGTTTTGCTTCTATAACAACGGCTACCCCAAGCGGGTTCAGCGATTCCTGCAGGGCATCCAGTATCTGGTGGGTCATGCGTTCCTGCACTTGCAGGCGTCGGGCATAACAGTCTACCACGCGGGCTATTTTGCTAAGGCCGGTAATAAAACCATTAGGGATATAAGCTATGTGTGCTTTGCCAAAGAAGGGTAGCATATGATGTTCGCATAAAGAATAGAGCTCTATATCTTTTACGATCACCATCTCGCTGTATGACTCATGGAATTTGGCCGAATTGATAATGGCCTTTGCATCCATATCGTAACCCTGCGTAAAATACTGCATGGCTTTGGCAATGCGTTCCGGGGTCTTTTGTAATCCTTCCCTGTTAGGGTCTTCCTCTATCTGCCCAATGATGCCACTATAGTGTTCCATCATCTTGGCGAGGGTGTCTTCGCAATAAGTTTCTTGTCTTTTATAAGCCACGATCTGCGTTTTAAGTGAATGTTCAATTAGTATTTAGCCGAAATACTCGACATATATTTTGGGGGTTTCTACCAGTCTTACACAGTGCATGATAGCTCCTCTTTTTTCTATATGGGGTTTTAATTCGTTCCAGATGCCGATAGCAAAGTTCTCCGCACTTGTAAATTTACCCGCCATAAAATCCACATCCATATTCAGGTTTCGGTGGTCTACTTTTTCTACTATTACATCTTTTATCAGGTCGCCCAGGGTTTTGGCATTAAATATAAACCCGGTTTCGGGGTCGGGTTCTCCTTTTATGGTAACATGCAGCTCATAGTTATGACCATGCCAGTTGGGATTGGCACATTTCCCGAAAACCTCGTTGTTGTGTTCGTCCGTCCAGTCCTTATTGAATAATCTGTGGGCCGCATTAAAATGTTCTACACGTGTCAAATAAACCATTTCGCTAATTTATGCTGCAAAATTAGACTTATATACCCTTTTTCACAAAAATGAGTCCATAGATAAACAGAATACTCCTATTTAACGCAGGAAAATGAGCTGATTATAGCTTTTGATTAATATTTCATGATGAAGCTATTGATCGTTTCTGCTACCGAAGCTGAAATAAAGCCTTTACTGGATTATTTGAATAGTAATTGGGCAAAGGCTGAAACTGCAGGCTATACAAAGAATGGCAACACAATAGATATATGCATCACGGGTGTTGGTATGGTAGCAACAACTTATGAGCTTGCTAAAGCGCTGGCAAAACAAAAATATGAGCTGGTATTGCAGGCAGGGGTTTGCGGGGCGTATGACAGGCAACTGAACCTGGGCGAGCTTGTTTATATAAGTAGTGAACAATATGGAGACCTGGGTGCGGAAGACCATGACAAGTATCTTGATGTTTTTGAAATGGGCCTGGTTGAAAGATATGTTTTCCCATTTACAGATGCAGAACTTACAGCCCCTAAGCTCTCCATACCTGCAATAGACAAACTGAAGACCGTAAGCGGACTTACTGTAAATACCGTAAGCGGAAAAACAGAAACCATAAAAAGGCGTATTGAAAAATTTGACTGCGAAGTAGAAAGTATGGAGGGCGCAGCTTTTCATTTTGTGTGCCTTAGTGAAAATGTACGCTTTGCACAGCTGCGCAGTATATCAAATTATGTAGAGCCGCGCGATAAGAGCAAATGGAAAATGAAGGACGCCGTTACAGCATTAAATAAATGGCTGATAGATTTTGTAGAACAGGAAAATAATTTGTTTAAATGAAACTAACATTAGGCTTTAGTCCCTGCCCCAACGATACTTTTATTTTTGATGCTATGGTGCATGGCAAGATAGATACCAAAGGGCTTTCTTTTGATTGTGTGCTGGAGGACGTGGAAACCCTTAACAGGTGGGCAGAGCAGGGCAAACTGGATATTACCAAACTCAGCTACAATACCTTTTTGCATACGGTGGAGCAATATGCTTTGTTGCATAGTGGTAGCGCCCTGGGCAAAGGGGTAGGACCATTACTGATAGCCCCAAAGCTTTTGAGCCTGGACGATGTAGCAGGCTTTAAGATTGCTATACCCGGCATTAATACCACTGCCAACTTATTATTGTCGCTGGCATTTCCACAAGCCAGGGATAAAACGGAGGTCATTTTCAGCGATATAGAAGAACGTGTTTTGTCGGGCGAATTTGATGCAGGGCTCATTATTCATGAGAGCAGGTTTACCTATGCGCAAAAGGGCCTTCACAAATTAATAGACCTGGGTGACTGGTGGGAAAACACGATGAATGCTGCTATACCATTAGGTGGCATCGTGATTCGCAGAAGTTTTGACAAAGCATTGTGCGCCACTGTGGATAGCATCATAAAAGAAAGCCTGTTGTATTCCTGGAAACATTACCCGGAGCTTGCCGATTTCGTAATTCAAAACTCGCAGGAGATGGAAGAAGATATAATGCGCAAGCATATCAATTTGTATGTAAACGAATACAGTACGGACCTGGGAGATGATGGCAGAAAAGCAATCCAAACGCTTTTTGAAAAAGCAAAGCAGGGAGGACTACTGAAGCAGGATGTTTCTGCCGAAAATATTTTCTATTAACCAGATTTGATTCGTGAATTATCACAAAAAAATAAGACAAAAAATCATTAAATTGCATACAAAATAAAAAGATGTACCGACAAATTATCACACCGACTGAAAAAGACCACAGTATAGAATTGCCACCTAAATTTTATGGAAAAAGAGTGGAAATATTAGCTTTTGAAATAAACCAGGAGATGGAACAACCTGTTAGAACAGGGAAGAAAAATATTTTTTTAAACGATGTTGAAGCCATACCTGACTTTCCTTCTATTGAAGAAATACGTAAAGAAGCATGGCCGAACAAATGGTAATATTGGATTCTTGTATTTTAATTGAAATACAGCGTGGTAATAAACAGGTAATTGAAAAAATTTACTCATTTGACCAGCAAAATATTTTTATAACACCTGTAGTAGTTGCAGAGTTTTATAGGGGTGCAAGAGATAAAAATGAATTTGCTAAATGCAGGAAATTGGCTTCAAAGTTTAGTGTTTTGTCTATAAATGAAGATGTTGTAAAAGTTTTTGAAGGCTTTTTTGAAAAGTTTTCAATAAGCCATAGGCCTTCTATTCCTGATATGCTTATAGCAGCAACTTCGCTACATTACAATATTCCTCTCTACACAGATAATAAAAAAGATTTTCAGTTTATTCCAAATCTTAATTTGCTATAGTATTTGAATCATACTTCTCCTTCGGGGGAGTTAGAGGAGATAATATATAAGTCAGGCAAATTTCTTCCCAGCCTGTCATAATCCAGGCCATAGCCCACAACAAATTTATTGGGTATCTCGAAGCCAATGTAGTCCGGTTCTATCTTATGTTGTCTTGCTTCGGGCTTAGACAGGAAGCTTGCGATCTTTACTGATGCCGGGTTGCGTTGTAAAAGCTCGGGTAAAAATGTCACCATGGTTTTGCCGGTATCGACGATGTCTTCTGTAATGATGATATGTCTCTGGTAAATGTTTTCATCCATGCCTATAGCTGTGATCACATTCCCGCTTGATGAAGTGCCCTTATAGGAAGCCAGTTTAATAAAAGATATTTCGGCATCGATACTTAATGCACGGAAAAGATCGGATGCAAAAATAAAAGAGCCATTCAGTATACCTATAAAGAGGGGATTGAGGCCTGCATAGTCTTTGCTTATTTGTTCTGCAAGTTCTGCAATACGTTCATGTATCTTTTCTTTTGAAATGAATACTTCAAAACTCTTATCATGAACCTGTATTGTTGAAGAAGGCATATAAAACTTTTAAGTAGGTAGGGGCATAATTTGCATATTTTCTCATTTGCACATTTTCACATTAGTCTACTCTTTTATTTTCAGCTTCATTCCTTTTTTTATACCTGAGTCAGAATCCAGGTTGTTCCATACATTCAGTTGTCGCATGGTGATATTGAAGCGATGAGAGATATTGTAGATCGTGTCACCATCTTTAACAATGTAGTATTTGGATGAATCTGATATAGTTTTTACAACAGGTGCAGGCTGAATCGTTTCAGTACCCCCTGCTTGTATCTGGGCAGATTGTGTTGCTTCGATATCCGGAGCCGTGTTGCTTGTTGTATCGCCGGCATAAACGACTTTATCTAATCTGGATTTTAACTGTGCCAGTTTCTCCTGTTGTGCTTCTTTATAATCCGCTGCTTTTTTTTCTGAATCCGCAGCAGGAGTATTGGTTTGTGCCTCACCATTATTGGTCACAGGTATTTCGGGCGCTGTGGCAACAACGGGTAATGGGGTCTCTTCAGTAGCCTGTTTAATTATATACTGGTCTTCATGTTTGGGTTTTGTTGTAGTATCAGGAGTATTCCTGGCCGCCAATACGGGCCTTTTTGAAGATATTTCTTTTAAAAATAATTTAGTGCCGGGAGGGGGCATCTCTCCGGGAAAAAGATGATTATAGGCTATCAGGTGTTTTAACTGGATGCACTCCAATTGTGATATTTGCTGAAGGGTTTCTCCCGCCAGAACAGTATGATATGCATGTGAGCCTTCAGCGTTTTTCTTTTCAAGATAAATGTACATGTCATTTTCCAGGGGGGCGTCGGGGAGGTCGTTCATCTCCAATAGTTTTGCATACCGTATCTTATATTTCATTGCAGGCTCCAGCAGCATATCGCCTTTATGTGCATAAAATGCTTTGAGGCCATGTATCTTTACTGTTTTCGTCGGGATATTTTGTTTAGGTGCTTCGATCAAAGAATTTGCAGCTGCTACAGAATTGATATTTGCCGGGACCAGGCCTGGAGTATCTGTTTTTACTACAGCGGTTTTCAAAACAGAATCTTTTTTTACAGCAGGGCTGTCCGCTTTTGGCAATATAGGCTGTGAAGCAGGTATATTGTTTATTGCCCTGGCATAAGTAGTGTCTCTCTTTACAAGAGCAGCCATATGCTGAGCGGCAGTATCATTTATTTTTGCTATCGTGAGGGTATCTTTTACCTTAGCAGGTGGGATATCAATTGTCTTTTTTATTTTTTTAAAAGCAAAAGTATCTGTCTTTACAGGGGGAGTAACAATGTGCGCTATTGTATCTGGCTTTGCCTTTTCACTTTTTGCAACAGCTTCTTTGAAAATATTGCTTTTACCATTCATCACAGCATATGTATATTCCTGTAAATGGTAGTTTTCTATCAGGCCTATCAGCTTTTGTGCGTATATAGGGTTGGTAGCATAGCCGCATTGTTTTAATCCATATGCCCAGGCTGCATAGTCTGTAGCAGATAATTTGAACAGGGGAGCATAACGTGGCGTATTTTTCAGGTAATCAGAATGGTCTTTGTAAGACTCTGCTACCGTTTTATATTTTCTGAAACATTCATCTGCTATGTCATCTGTATGGGTAAACGTTTCGCCCTGCCAACCACTTTTGCACTTAATGCCAAAATGGTTATTGGCGCCTTTTACCAGTTCGCTGTTACCTGCTTCTGTTTCCAGTATGGCCTGTGCCAATATAACTGCTGCCGGCATACCACAACGTTTCTGTTCCTTCATGGCAAGCCCTCTATACTGCGCAACATACTGATTCACCCTTGCTGCATATGCCGCATCATCCTGTGCACTTACCTGGTAGGCAAGGCAGCATAAAACAGCAATACAGATTACTAAACACCTTTTCATAAGCGCCTAAAAATAAAGAATAAATTGTAATGGATTTCTTAATATTTCATAAGGCTTTATGGCGGTTTTTGAAATGGGATCAGTGGGCGATTTTCCTCATTAGCATAATTCCGTCCCTTACAGGCAATAAAACATGTTCTATTCTTTTATCTGCTTTTATTTTTTCATTAAATGCGCATATCGCTTTTGCATTCTTACTTTGCTTCTCCATAGGCAATACCACTTCTCCGTCAAAAAGTACATTGTCCGCAAGTATAAACCCGCCCAGTGG